>DATGFU010000204.1:0-9446 GCA_035308865.1 Allostellaceae bacterium
TCGCCGCGCGCGCGATGGCGAACTCGAACGCCGTGCGCCGGTCCTTGGTGGTGACCGTCGCGTGGCGCGAGGCGGCGCCGAACAGCGCGGGATCGACATCGAACGCGCCGCCCGTCACGATCAGCCCGTCGATCAGGTCGAGATAGGGCTGGACCTCCTCCGGCTCGTGCGGCAGCAGGATCGGCAACCCGCCCGCCGCGACCACGGCGGCGCAGTAATTCTCCCGGAGCGCGTACCAGGGGAATCTGGAGTAGCCGCCGGGCGGCTCGGAATCGAGGGTGAGGCCGATCACGGGACGGGACATGGGCGCCGAGTCTAGTCGAGAGCAGAGCTACATGGAACTCGCGCTTGCCGAGGCCGAGGCGGCCGGGCGCCAGGGCGAGGTGCCGGTCGGCGCGGTGCTGGTCGATCCCGCCACGGGAAAGGTGCTGACCGCGGCCGGCAACGCCACCGAGCGCCACGCCGACCCCACGGCCCATGCCGAGATCCTGGCGATCCGCGCCGCCTGCGCCGCCGCCGGCAGCCCGCGCCTTCCCGGCACCGATCTCTACGTCACCCTCGAACCCTGCGCCATGTGCGCCGCCGCCATCGCCAACGCCCGGATCGCCCGCGTCTATTACGGCGCCTACGACCCCAAGGGCGGCGCCGTCGACCACGGGGTGCGCTTCTTCCAGCAGCCGACCTGCCTCCACCGGCCGGAAACCTACGGCGGGATCGAGGAGGTCCGGGCGGGGGAATTGCTGCGGAAGTTCTTCAGGGAGCGGCGGTAGAGGTGACCAAGCCGCCGCCGAGCGCCCGTATCTACGCCATCGTGGCCCGCGCCGCGCGGCGTGCGCTCATATTTCGTCGGGGACCCGCCAAGCTTGCACGCCTTCTCCTATGGGATCTTGCGAACGACCGGATCATCCCCGGCCAGTGGTTCAAGGGACGGATCTATGAGCGCCGCTGCGATCTCACACCGGAGGGCGACGGACTGGTCTACAGCGCCGGCTCGCATCGCCGCCCGCTCTATTCATGGACGGCGATTTCCCGGCCGCCCTATCTGACAGCCCTCGCTCTCTGGCCGAACATCGGCGCGGCGGGTGGAGGACTCTTTGAGGCCCCGTATCTGCTCCACCTCGACAGGGTCGGGTCGCTCGACGTCCGATTTGCGGCGCCGGATCGTCTTATTATCCAACCACTCTCCACCTCCTCGGAAATCACGCCGCTGGAGCAGGTCGAAAGGATGCGGCTCCAGCGCGACAGCTGGACCACAGTCGATGACGGCGCCACCTGGGACGGTAGCGATCCGGCGGTAGCGTACTGGAAATTCGATCCGCCGCTCAGAATGCGAAAAGCCCATCGGCGAAATGCGGCCTGGCTGCTGGAGACCCGGCTGCATGCGATCCGTGAGCATCAGGGGCGTGTCTGGGCCCAGACCGCAGCGCTCGTCGACAGGGCCGGACGCCCGATCACGGAATTCGGTTCGATCGACTGGACTGATCTAGACCACAACGGTGATGTTCTGCTGTCGAAGGAAGCGCGTTTGCTCCGCGTGCGCCGGGGAATGCATGAGCCACAACTCGTCGCCGACCTGAATGACATGGCCTTCGAAGAGATCAAGGCGCCGGAATGGGCCAGCAAATGGTACTGACCGGCCACGCTCATAATGCATTCGCCCGATAGGGGTCGGGAAGGATTTTGGTCCTCCCCGCCCTCCGAACCGTACGTGCGATTTTCCCGCATACGGCTCTCCGGTTGTTGGTTTCCTCATCGGGAGTGTCTCGCCTGCCCGAAGGCTGTGTGAAGGGTGAACAGCCCGCGAGCAGCGAAGAAGGCATTGGGCCAGCGGTGATGGTCGGCGGCACATCGGCCGATGCCGGGACGCTTTTCCTGCTTGCGCAGGATGGCGCGCAGGCGCCGTCGGACGAAGCCGTCGATGACGCCGAACAGGGCTGGCGTGGCGTGCTTGAAGTAGCCGAACCATCCCCGAAGCATCGGGTTGAGGTCCACAACGATGCGGTCGAGGCTGTCGCCGCGGCTCCGGATCGTCCGGGTCCTCACCTTGTCCTTGAGCGCCTTCAGGCTCTTCTTGCGCACCAGCCGGCGACCCGCTTCGAACCGGTAGCCGAGGAACTCGAACCCCTGCCCCGGCCGGCGGCTGTCGCCGACCCGTGTCTTCTCCGGATGGAGGGTCAGGCCGTTGGCCGTCACCCACGCCGCGACTTGGCTGAGCGCCGCCACGGCCTCGTCCTCCGTCCGGCACAGGATCACGAAGTCATCGGCGTATCGCACCATCTTCCAGCCTCGCTCCTCCATCAGGAGGTCGAGCGGATGCAGGTAGATATTCGCCAACAGCGGCGACAGCACCGCCCCTTGGGGCGTCCCCGTCGTCGGCTGCCAGCACGCCATGTCCCCCATGATGTCCTGCCGCAGGAAGCCGTCGATCAGCCCGAGCACGCGCCCGTCGCTGATCCGTCCCCCCACCAGGGCCATGAGCTTCGCGTGCGGGATCGTGTCGAAGTAGCTCTCAAGGTCGGCATCCACCACATGGGCGTAGCCTTCCTTCAGCAGCCGATCGACCTCCCGCAACGCCTCCTTGCAGCTTCGTCCCGGTCGGAAGCCGTAGCTTCCGGGCCGGAACTCGGCTTCAAAGATCGGCTCGATGGCCAGCTTCAGAGCCGTCTGCACCACCCGGTCCTTGACCGTCGGAATCCCCAGAGGACGGGTTCGCCCGTCGCCTTTCGGGATCTCCACCCGTTTGATCGGGCTCGGCCGGTAGCTGCCCGTCCTCAGCTGTTCGTGAAGCTCGTGCAGATACCGCTCCGCCTGGGCCTCGAACCGTTCGGTGCTCTGGCCATCCACCCCCGCCGCCCCCTTGTTCCGCGCGACACGTCCCCACGCGGCCTCCAGGGTCGCCGGGCGGATGACCTTGTCCACCAGACTGAACCACTTGCCTCCTGTGACGCCGTTGACCAGCGCCGACACCATGCGCTCCGTCCAGATCGAGGCTTCCATCCACCACCTCTCCCGGCGATGGGTTTCTGTCCCTTGCGTAGCCTCCTCGGCACTCCCGGGACTCTCTTGCCGCGTGTCCGACATCGCACCTCCAACTCCCTGCCTCCCTTCCCTCGAGGCGGTTTTGCTGCCCGCCCCTCTCCACCGCCCACCGGGCGGCATCGCGGTAATATGAAGGCTCTGACTCCCGCCTGCCTCACCCAGGCCGACGGGTCTCTCCGCTTGCTCCGCTTCGCCTTCCCGACATTCCGTCCTCAACCACGCGTGCCGCCCACCGGTCGCTTTGTCAGTCGCCTCAGCGCCGGCGGCTACTTCCGGGCTTCGCCTTGAATGAGCAGGCTCGCCACAGCACTACGCCGAAACAGGTTCGTCATCCTACGGACTGCCGTTTCACCTCCGGTTGCTCCCCACCCCGCCTCGCGGCGACGCAGCTACCTTCGATTACGGAGCTGCGACCAGCTCCCGCACGGACTCACACCGTGCCGACAAAGCGTCCTCGCGGACGCACTCATCCCCGCGAAGGCGGGGATCCAGGGGACCGGGTTCCGAGTCTGCTGCCCGGGATTCTCGCTTTCGCGGGAATGACGGTAATCTCCAGAGTACCGGGGACTTATCGCCGGTCGGATACTGAGAGGAGCCCGATGACCTCCACCCTCATCACCCCGTCCGCCGCCGCGCCGGCCGACTACTTGCCGCCGGCGGACCGCATCCTGGCGGGCGATCCGCGGCAGACGGTCACCAATGTCTATGACAGCCCGGACGGGAAGTTCTCGACCGGGCTGTGGTCCGGCGCGGTCGGGGTTTGGCGGGTGAACTACACCGAGCACGAGACCTGCCACCTGCTCGACGGCGAGGTGGTGCTGCGCGGCGATGACGGCAGCGTCGCCACCTATCGCGCCGGCGACAGTTTCGTCGTGCCGGCCGGGTTCGCCGGGACCTGGGAGGTGACCGTGCCGGCACGCAAGCTCTACGCGATCTACCAGCCGTGACGGCGGATGACGATGCGCACTCGATCGGCCGCAGGGGGTTTCTCGCGATGACCGGCGCGGCGGCGGCGGCGGCCGGGATGCATCACGCGAAGGCGGCCGCCACCCACGATTTCCTGTCGCTGGGCGCGGTGCGGCTCGCGGCGGCACTGAAGGCGGGCAAAGTCTCGGCGGTCGAAGTGATGGCCGCCTGCCTCGACCGGATCGAGCAGCTCAATCCCAAGGTCAACGCCATCGTGGCGCTGCAGGACCGTGACCAGCTCCTCGCCGCGGCCAAGGCGCAGGACGACCGGCGGGCGCGCGGCGAGGAGCTCGGCCCGCTCGCCGGGTTTCCCTTCGCGATCAAGGACCTGCAGCCGACCAAGGGGATCCGCACCACGATGGGCTCGCCCATCCTGAAGGACTGGGTGCCCGAGGCGGACAGCATCATGGTCGGGCGCATCCGGCGCGCCGGGGCGATCCTGATCGGCAAGACCAACACGCCGGAATTCGGCCTCGGCTCGCAGACCTACAACCCGGTCTACGGGGCGACGCGCAACGCCTACGACCAGACCAAGACAAGCGGCGGCAGCAGCGGCGGGGCGGCGGTGGCGTTGGCGCTGCACATGGTGCCGCTGGCCGATGGCAGCGACTATGGCGGCTCGCTGCGCAATCCCGCCGGGTGGAACAATGTCTTCGGCTTCCGCCCCTGCACCGGACGGGTGCCGGCGCACGGGCCGGACGCGTTCCTGCCCTCGATGGGGGTGAGCGGCCCGATGGCGCGCAACGCCGCCGATCTCGGCTTCCTGCTGTCGGTGCAGGCGGGGTACGACGCGCGGGCGCCGCTCTCGATCCCAGAGGACCCCGCGCGTTTCGCCGACACCCTCACCGGCGACGTCCGCGGCAAGCGCATCGCCTGGGGTGGCGACTTCAACGGCTACCTGCCCTTCGAGCCGGGCGTGCTCGACACCTGCCGCCAGAGTGTCGCGACCTTCGAGCATCTCGGCTGCAAGGTCGAGGAGGCGATCCCGGACTATCCGGTGGACAAGGTCTGGCGCGCCTGGGTGACGCTGCGGGCCTGGCAGGCGGGCGGGAACCTGCTCGTCTACTACAACGATCCCGCGAAGCGCGCGCTCATGAAGCCCGAGGCGATCTTCGAGGTCGAGAGCGGGCTGAAGCTCTCGGCCTATGACGTGACGGCCGCCGAGGCGGTGCGTGCCGAATGGTACGATGCGGTGCGGCGGTTCTTCGAGCGCTTCGACTTCTTTGTGCTGCCGACGGCGCAGCTCTTCCCGTTCGACGTCGATCTTCATTGGCCGCAGGAGATCGCCGGGCACCGCATGGAGACCTATCACGAGTGGATGAAGGTCACGCTGCCGGTCACCATGTCAGGTTGCCCGGCCCTGGCCGCACCCGCCGGATTCGGGCCGCACGGTCTGCCGATCGGCATCCAGATCGTGGGGCCGAACCACGCCGAGATGGAATGCCTGCGGCTCGCCTACGCCTATGACGAGGCGACCCGATGGCCGAGCCGACCGCCGCCGCTGCTCGGCGCCCTGGCCGGCACATCTGCCGAGAAGGCGGCAACACCCCACCCTCCCTCGCATCGCTGACGCGAGGGCGGTCGCCCCGGCGATGGGTCCCTAGCTGATCTTGTGCGCCCAGAAATCGATCTGGGGCGGCCCGGCAAGCAGGGGTCCGAGCGGCGCCAGCGTCCCCGAGCTTTGCCGCCAGGCGAAATAGCCCTCGTAGGCCGCGATGCTGTCCCATTCCTCGATGAGGATCACGCGGTTCTCGTCGGTCGCATGGCGGTAGGCGTGCACGAAGTGGCAGCCGGGGTATTTGCGGGTGTCGGGCAGGATCGAGATGAAGAAGTCGTCGACCGCCCCGCCCTTGCCGGGAAGGTGGGTGATCGAGAGCGTGATCGTGGCGGATTCGGTCATCGCGGCGCCTCCCGAGGATTTGGTCCGCCTCAGGCTGCCCGGACCGCCGCCGGCCTGTCCAGCGGCACTATAGGAGATAGAGTCCGAGGAGGAAGATCGGCAGGGTGAAGAGCAGCGCGGTCACGCAGTAGCCCATGATGTCGCGTACGCCGAGCCCGGCGATCGACAGCGCCGGCAAGGCCCAGAACGGCTGCGCCATGTTCATCCAGGCCTCGCCGTAGGCGATCGCCATCGCCGCCTTGCCGAGGTCGGCGCCGAGGGCCTGCGCCGCCGGCATGACGAAGGGCGCCTGCACCACCCAATGCCCACCGCCCGACGGCACTGCAAAATTGATCACGCCTGACGAGAGGAAGGCGAGCAGCGGGAAAGTGTCGCGGTCGGCCACGGCAACGAAGGCGTTGGTCAGCATGCCGCCGAGGCCCGACTTGTCGAGCATGGCCTGGATGCCCGCGTAGAACGGGTATTGCAGGATGATCCCGCCGGTCTCCTTCGCTCCGGCCGCGATGGCGCGGGCATAGGCCATCGGCGAGCCGTGCAGCACCAGCCCGACCGCCAGCAGGATGAAGTTGACCGTGTTGATGTCGAGCTTGAACCCGCCGAGCCATCCCAGCACCAGATAGGCTACGATCAACAGAGCGGCGAGCCAGGAGAGGATGGGATTCTCCTCGAGCCGCCGGGCCGGCACCGCGCCCGGCTCGAGGGCCCGCCCCGGCAGGCCCTCCTCCTTGAGCAACGCCGGGTCGATGCTGCGCGCCTGTTCCGGCTTCGGCGTCATCGCCCAGGTGATCAGCGGCAGCGCGATCAGCAGCGCGGCCGTGATCCCGAGATTGAACCGGGCGAGCAGCGTGTCGGTGACCGGGATGAGGCCGATCGACGCCTCCATCGGATTGCCCTTGGTCGCCGCCATCAGCGGCACCGAGCCCGAGAATCCGCCATGCCAGGTCATGAATCCGATATAGGCCGAGGCGACCAGCAGCCCGTAATCGCAGCCCTTGACCCGGCGGGCCACCTCGCGGGCGAACATCGCACCCAGCACCAGCCCGAAGCCCCAGTTGACGAGCGAGCCCAGCGCGCCGGTCAGCGTCACCAGCACCACCGCCTGGCCCGGCGTGTGCGCCCGCGACGCCACCCAGCGCATGAGCCGCGACGCGGCCGGGGAGCTGGCGAGCGCGTGCCCGGTCACCAGCACCAGCACCATCTGCATGGCGAAGGCCAGCAGGTTCCAGAACCCGGCGCCCCAGATGCCGATCATCTCGGCCGACCCGTGGGGCGTGAGGCCGATCCCCGCCACGAAGACAATGGCGGTGAGCGCCAGTGCGAAGATCAGCGGATCCGGCAGCCAGCGCTGGACGAAACCGGACAGCAGTTCGGCGACAGCGCGGATCATGGCGTTTCCCCTGGTGCTACGAGGCCAGGAACAGTTCCAGCAGCTTGCGCGCCCCGGCGGCCGGCGTGGTGGCGCCTTCGCGCACCCGCGCTTCGACCTCGGCGATCTGCGCCGCCATGCCCGGCCGCTCCGTGAGCGCATCCAGGATGACGCCGGTCAGCTCGGCCCTCAGCGCTGCCTCGGCTTGGCACGCCCGCCGCGCTGCCACCTCGCCGCTTTCCGTGAGGGCCGCCCGGTGACGACCGATTGCATCCCAGATCCGGTCCAGCCCTTCGCCGGTGACCGAGGAGACCGGCCACACCTCGGGGGTCCAAGCCGCCGAGAGCGGCCGCAGGAAGCGCAGCGCCGCCCGGTATTCCGCGACGGCCCTGCCGGCGGCGTCCTTGAGTTCGCCGTCGGATTTGGTGACGACGATCAGCTCGGCCAGCTCGACGATGCCTTTCTTGATCCCCTGCAGCTCGTCGCCGGCCCCGGGCTGCAGCAGCAGGCAGAAGAGATCGACCATGTCGGCGACCGCCGTCTCCGACTGGCCGACCCCGACCGTCTCGACGATCACCACGTCGAACCGCGCCGCCTCGCAGACGAGGATGCCGTCGCGCGTGCGGCGCGCGACGCCGCCCAGCGTCCCGGCGCTGGGCGAGGGCCGGATGAAGGCGGAAGGCGACCGCGACAGCTCCGCCATGCGCGTCTTGTCGCCGAGGATCGAGCCGCCGCTGCGCTTCGACGACGGATCGACCGCCAGCACCGCGACGCGATGGCCGCGTTCCACAAGATGGAGGCCGAACGCCTCGATGAAGCTCGACTTGCCGACGCCGGGCGCGCCCGAGATGCCGAGCCGCACGGCGTTGCCGGTCGCGGGCAGCAGCGCCTCGATCAGCGCCTCCGCCTCGCGCCGGTGATCGGGACGGGTCGATTCCACCAGCGTGATCGCCCGCGCGAGGGCACGGCGGTCGCCGGCGAGAAGGGCGGTGAGGGTCTCTGGGGGATCCGCCATGAAGGTGGGGGCTCCGCGCTACGCTGACGGGCGGAACGATAGCGGTCGCCAAGAAGCGCCGCAATTCGCTGGCGAGCGGCCGATTCCCGAATTGCGCCGTTGCGCGAGCGCCTTCCCTTGCGGCACCCTCGCAAGCGCCGAGACGGAAGTTCCGCGCGGCAGGATACTGTGGAAAGGCTCGCCCTCATGCCCTGGGCTTGCCCGCCATGATTCTGGACGTTCCACCCCCCAAGCCATCGCGACGGCTGACGGCGTTCTTTGCGTGCTTCGCCCTGCTGCCGGCGGTCATCATCGCCGCCGTCTGGTACATCTCGCTGCAATCCGACACGACCCAACTGATCCGCCAGAGCCGGGCCGCGCAGACGAGTCTGACGAAAATCCTCCTGCTCATCGAGGACGCCGAGACGGGACAACGCGGCTTCCTGCTCACCGGAGACCAGAGCTACCTCGTCCCCTTCGACAGCGCCCTGCCCCAGATCGACCGCGAGCTGGAAGCTCTCGGGACCGACCTGGCCGACGATCCGGAAGGCCAGCAATCGGTGCTGACGCTGCGCACGGTGGTCGAGCAGAAGCGGGACGAGCTCAGGCGAACCATCGAGCTGGCCAGGGCGGGCGACTCGGCGGGCGCGCTGGCGATCGTACGCGAAGGGTCCGGCAAGGCCTACATGGGCCGTATCCGAGACGTGGTGGCGCGCCTGATGGCCGACGAGCAACAGCGGCTCACGGAGCGGATCCAGACGGCCGACGGGGAGCGCCGGCTTCTCCAGGAGCTGATCGTCTGCGCGGCCGTGGCCGCCATGGCCCTCGCCGTTCTTGCGATCTTCGGCGCCCGCCGCTACGCCCGCGACAGCGCGGCGGCTTATCGGCTGATCTCCTCCGCGAACGAGGAATTGCGCCGAGAGGTGATCGAGCGCGAACGGCTTGGCGAGCAGCTCCGGCAATCCCAGAAGATGGAGATCATCGGCCAGCTGACCGGCGGGATCGCGCACGATTTCAACAACATGCTGGCGGTCATCAACGGCAACCTCACGCTCATCAGCCGGCGTCTCGCGCGCGGCGAGACCGATGTCGGCAAGTTCGTCGACGGGGCTTTCGGTGCGGCGGAGCGCGCGGCGGTCCTGACCCATCGCCTGCTTGCCTTCTCGCGCCAGCAGCCGCTG
>DATGFU010000205.1:0-4429 GCA_035308865.1 Allostellaceae bacterium
GCCAGCCCGGTCTCGCCGTCGTTGAGGAAGTGCGCCAGCAGAATGAAATACTTGCCGTGATGAATGCCGATCTCGGCGATGTCGCCCCGGATTCCGGCGCGATCCTGGGCCTGCGCGAGCAGGATCGTCGCGGTCGCGGCCGACTCGTTCAGCCATCCCTCAACCTGCTGCATCCCCGCGGACGCGTAGCGGATCGCTGACGTGCGGTCGGTCTCGTGCATTCACCTCTCCGCCCGCACGATGGGGGGATTCGGAGGACCCGTCAATTCACCGGGATAGAAGCGTCCAGCCCGTAATCGGCGTCGTCGGGAGGGTAGCGTCGCGTCCAGAATTGCGGGGTCTCTGGCTGCTCCGCCACTCCCCCCGACGACTGACCGCCCCTGGGGGGAGCTGTCCGCGGCCGAGATCGGGGAGTTCGCCTCGCCCAACTCGTCGCGGTATGGGCTGAGGATGCCCGGAAGGACCAGAACGCGGATCCCCCATATAGGGGACAGTTCGAAATTTTCTCGGAATGGGTCGGAGGGCCCGGCGGACGCCTTGACGTCTCAGTCGACCGCGAGCGGCGCCGCGCTCCGCAGCACCAGGGCGACCAGCTCGGCTTGCCGGGTCGTGCCCGTCTTCGAAAAGAGATTCTTCATGTGATGGCGAACCGTGCTGAGCCCGATGCCGATCGCCTCGGCGATCGCCTCCGGCGCGATCCCGCCCGCCAGCCGCGCGGCGACCGTCGCTTCCATCGGCGTCAGGCCGAACAGGTCCTGGAGCAGCTCCGGCGCCGGGCTGATCCAGTCCGGGTCGCGAATGAAGACGAGCGCCCCCACCGGCGGGCCGCCCGAGGCGCCCGGCTCGGGCCGGAACGGCGTCACCAGCACCGAAAGCGGCGGCCGCCCCTCGCTCCGTTCGATCGTGACTCCACCCGGGCCAGCCGGCGATTTGGCAGCGGCGGCGTCGGCCACCCGCTTCATCAGCGCCGCCAAGCCCGCCGCTGGATCGGTCGAGGCGAGCCGGTCGCGTACCGCCTTGACCCCGTCCCCCTCCTGCAGGAGCGCGGCAGCCCGCCGATCTCGATAATGAATGGTCCCGTCGCGATCGACCACGAGCGTGGCCGTGCCGGCCCTGTGGAGCCCGTCCAGCACCGCGCCATGCTCGGCCCACCATTCCGCCTCGTCCGATTCCTTGGGCGTGTCGGGCGACGGTACGCGCCGGGATGTTTCGCGCAGCCGCTTCGACAGGATGTAGGCGATCCGGCGGTAGAGCTTGGCCGCGATGGAGGCGTGGTGGTCGGTAATGCGGCTCAGCGAATCAGCGGAGATGCACAATGTCTTGCACGCGTCGACCGCGATCACGTCGGCGCTGGCCACATAGTTGTTGAGCAGCGACATCTCGCCGAACGTGTCGCCTTCGGTCAGCAGCGCCAGGGTCACCCCGTCGTTCCGCCTGACCTCGGCGATGCCGCGAAGAATCTCGAACACTCCCGGCGCGGGCGCGCCCGCAGCGACCATCTTTTCGCCCGGACGGAATTCCTGCTGCGTGACCATCGTCGCGAAGATCGCCCGTTCGGATTGCGACAGGCCCGCAGCCAGCGACATCAGCCCCCGATCCCTCTACGATCTCGGCGCGTCATTGTACCGTCCGAGCGGCGGGCCGCGTCAAGGACGCAGCATGCTGGGACGTCTCAGACCTAGGTGCCAGTGATCTGGCCGATGCTCGTAACGCCCAGGAACACCACGTTGGTGTTGCCGAGGTGGATGAAGGCGCTGCCGCCGACCACGGTGATCTTCGAGTTCCCGCCGCCGGCCGTGTCGAACTTGGCGAGGTGGGTGAAGAAGGACCCCGCGAGGGTGTCCGAATGGCCTGCGTTCTTGTCGAAGCCCGAGATGATGTCGAAGCCGCCGGCCCCTGCAGCGATCGCGAACGTGACGCCGCCGGGGCCGGAGTCCTGGAAGTAGGCCACGCCCGAACCGCCGACGAATGTATCGGAGCCGCGGCCGCTGTAAGCGATCGTGGCGCCCGATCCGGCCCTGACCAGGAACGCGCTGCCCGCCGTGCCGCTGTCGGTGAAGATCAGGATGCCCGAGCCGCCCACGACCGTGGCGGTGCCGTACGCATCGACGTTGTCGATGCCGCCGCCCGCCTTGATCACATCCCCGGCGCCGTGGCTGTAGACGACGACATCGCCGCTGCCTGTGTGAATCTTGTTCCTGCCCGAGCTCGAGACGATCGTGCCAGAGCCGCCGCCGCCGGCGATCGTGTCGTTTCCGTCATTGCCCACAAGGAGCTCGATCGGGCTGTATTGGTTGGCGGCATGGCCGACGATACGAGCCGCCGTGCTGCCCGTCAGCACGATGCCCTGGGCCTTGGTTTGCAGAGTGACCGATTCGCCGCTGAACAGCGGTGCGCCGTTCTCTATGTTGACGACGCCCGGCAACGGATGGTCGAGCAGCGGGTAAGCCCGCACGTTCGGCACCGCTGCGCCCAATCCGGCAGCGGGAGCGGCAAGCACGCGTGGCGTATAGACATGTACGGTCTTCGTCCCGACCGCTGTCAAAAGGTTATTTATGCCGGAGTTTATCTCATAGACCGCGAGCGAATTGCCGATGATGTTCGGGGAGGCAGACAGGCCGCCGCTGATCGACCCCATGTACACCTCCGGTCATTCGATCGACGCGACGCTTGGTGCCGTCACGGACGCACCGCGATCACCACTCCAGCTTAATGCAACCTCCGCCGCCTCTTCAAGCGACCAACCGGCACCCTCGCTCAAGAGTGCAATCCGGGTGGATTCCGCGAGCAGCGTTTCACTCTCCATTGCCACCAATTCCGAGGTCGTTCGCTCCGTCGCTTCGCGGCCGATCGGATCGTGCCGGTAAGCCGCGTCGACATATCCCTGGAGCCGCAGCGCCGTGGCCACGGCCCCCGATCGCAGCGCGGCGAGAGCCAAATGCTGGAGCGAACAGAGGGCAAAGACCTCCTGGCCGAGGGCGATGGCCTGGCGCAGCGCCTGTCTGGCGACTCCTACGGCCTCTGACGTCTCGCCCTCAATCAGCAGATAGCCCGCCAAGTTGGCGCCGATCGCGCTTTCGCTCGACCGGTCGCCCGTCAGCAGGGACGAGGCAAGTGCCTCGCGTGCCATGCGGATTGCTTCAAATCGGTCGCCGGCACATGAAAGCAACTCCGCCAAGTTCAACGACGCGCGGTGAATTATCTGCACCTGTCCCAGCGCACGCCCCATCGCAATTTCCTCAAGGAGGAGGCGCCGCGCCAAATCCTCTTCTCCGCTGTCGAGAGCGACGGTGGCCTGCAGGCTGAGAACCGTAATGCGCAGGCGGCATGCGCCCATCGGCAGCGCAATCGCCGCTGCTTCCTCGAGCAGCGACCGCGCCTGGTCGAGACCGTTCGGGATCAGCGTACTGGCAAGGACTGTTACCGACCGCCCGAGAATGAGCGGGTCTCCAGCGGCGCGCGCGAGTCCGACGGCACGTTCCGCATCTTCGCTTCGGGCGCCGAGACCGGTGCTGCGGATCGCGCGCCACATCAGGATACGCGCGGCGACATCCGGAGGAGTCTCGGGAGATAGCGCTGCGGCAGCCGCCTCGACCCAGCGGCGTTGTTCTGCCGCAAGATGGTGCTCGACCCAAAGTCCTCGGCTGAGCGAAGCGAGCTGTTGACCGAGCAGGATTTCACCGCTGTGGCCGAAGGCCCACGCCAGCGCCGCGCGAACATTGTCGAGTTCCGGCCCGTAGGTGGCCAGCCAATCTGCCGTCGAAGCCGTCTCATAGGCCTTCTCAGCCTGCCTGAGGCGTCCGACCAAGTATTCGGCCAATTGCCTGATGCCCCTGCTCTCGCCGCTCGCGACAAGCTTCTGGGCTGCATATTCGCGCATCGTTTCAAGGAAGTAGAAGCGGGTTTCGGCGGCGGATTGATCGGCAACGACCAGGGACTTGTCGACCAGCGACCCTAGCAACTCGAAGATCTCGTGACGGTCCAGCAGCTCGTCTGCCGCTACGGCCGTTGCACTCTCCAATGTCCAGCTGCCGAAGAAAACCGAGAGCCGCCTGAACAAGGCCTGCTCGGGCGGCGACAGGAGATCGTGGCTCCAATCGATCGCAGCCATCAAGGTCTGCTGCCGCGGGAGCGCCGTTCGACCACGGCCGATCAACACGCTGAATCGCTCGTCGAGCCGCGCCAGCAACTCGGCGGGCTTCTGAAAGCGCAACCGAGGCGCCGCCAGCTCGATTGCCAGCGCGATGCCATCGAGGCGCCGGCAAATTGCTCCGACATAAGCGGAGTCGCAATCTCTCAACTCGAACGTGCCGGTCGCCGCGCAAGCGCGTTCGACGAAGAGGCGCACCGCCGCGAAGCGCAGCGCCCCAGCGGCCGTTGCCGCAGCGGTTTCATCCGGCACTGCGAGCACTGGTACGAGATACCGGTA
>DATGFU010000206.1:0-3547 GCA_035308865.1 Allostellaceae bacterium
CGTTGCGGCTGCAGGTTCCGGCGCACTATGGTCCGGCCCCGCACCATACCGGTAACGCTCTCGATGCTCCAATTCATCCGCTCCAAGGCGGGATCCTTCTTTTTCAAGATCCTGTTCGTCATTCTGATCGCCAGCTTCGGAATCTGGGGGATCGGCGACTTCCTGCGCCAGCGCTCGTCGCAGGAAAGCACCGTCATCGCTGTGGGCGACCGCAAGATCACCGGCGAGGAGCTGCGCAGCGAGGTCCAGCGCGAGCTCGACCGGTATCAGGGCCAAATCACGATGGAGCAGGCGAAGGCGCTCGGCATGGTGCAGCAGGTCGTCGAGCGCGATGTGAATCAGGCGCTGCTCGACCAGGAGGTCACGCGCCAGCATATTCTCGTCAGCGACGACCAGTTGCGCGACGTCGTGCAGCATGAGCCCGCCTTCCGCGGCGAGGACGGCAAGTTCGACAGGGAAAAGTTCCTGACGACGCTCATGCAGAGCGGCATGGGGCAGGCGCAATACGAGGCGATGATCCGCGGCGCACTGCCGCGCAACGTCGTGGCGGGACCGGCAATCGAGGGCGTCAGCACCCCGAGCGTCCTGGCCGACCTGCTCTACCGGTCGCGCAACGAGCACCGGATCGCCGACTGGCTATATTTGCCGAACGGCAGCGTGAAGAACATCCCGGCGCCGGACGACAAGGCGCTGCATGAATTCTACGACAAGCACCACGAGACCTACACGGCGCCGGAATTTCGCGGCTTCACGCTGCTTCCCCTGCAGACCTCGGACGTCGCATCATCGGTAACGATCACCGATGACCAGCTTAAGGACACCTACCAGCAGCGGATCGACAGCTTCACCACGCCGGAGAAGCGGCATGTGCTGCAGATGCTGCTGCACGACGAGAAGTCCGCTGCCGACGCCGAGCAGGCGCTGTCATCCGGCAAGGACTTCTTCGCGGTGGCCAAGGATGTCGCCAAGCAGGAGAAGGCGGATGTCGATCTCGGCACGGTCGAGAAGAAGGAATTGCCGCCGCAGATCGCCGAGCGGGCCTTCTCGGCCAAGGTGGGCGAGGCGACGCAACCCGAGAAGGATGCGTTCGGCTGGTCGATCATCAAGGTCGACGGCGTCGAGCCGGGCGGGGTGAAGTCCTTCGAGGACGCGAAGGCGGAGATCGAGGCCGATCTCAGGAAGACCGCCGAGGGCGACGCGCTCTACGAGCTGCAGAACAAGGTGCAGGACGCGCTTTCCGCGGGATCCGACCCGGCGCAGATCGCCGAGCAGTTCAAGCTGAGGACCGTGACCTTCGCCGCCGCCGACCACACGGGCCACGGCCCCGACGGCAAGCTGGTGGCGGGCATCGTGTTTCCGGTCGAGCAGGTCATGAAGACCGTGTTCGATACGCAGAAGGACCAGGTGAGCCCGCTGCAGGATGTCGGCCAGGGCGGCGGCTATTTCGTCGTCAAGGTGACCTCGATCACGCCCTCTGCGCTGAAGCCGTACGACGAGGTGGTGGGCACGGTCACGAGCGACTGGATCGCCGACCAGCGGGCGACCCGCAACGCCGATCATGCCAAGGCGCTCGTGGAGGCGATCAAGCCGGACAACCCGCTGTCGAAGCTGGCGGCCGCCCAGAAGCTCCAGGCGGCGACGACGCCGCCTTTCACGCGCAGCAACCAGAACCACGAAGCGCCGCTGCCGGAAGGACTGGTGTCCAAGCTCTTCGGGCTCGAGGCCGGCCAAGCCGCATCCGAGGCTGGTCCCGAGGGACAATTCGTGGCCCAGCTGAAGGAGATCAAGCCGGCCGATCCGGCCGCCGACAAGTCGGGCCTGGAGCAGGTGTCGTCGCAGCTCGACCAGGGAATGGGCGGCGACCTCATGCAGCAGTTCGAGGGGGCGCTACGCCAGCGCTACAAGGTCGAGATCCGCCAGGCAACGATCGACCAGCTCTTCTCCTCGACGCCAGAATGACGGTCCAACCGGACTTCGCCGGCTTCGCCGACGCCTACGGCGCCGGACAGCCGGCGCTGGTCTGGACCAGCCTGGTCGCCGATCTCGAGACGCCGGTCTCGGCCATGCTCAAGCTGGCACGCGGCCAGCGCATGAGCTGCCTTTTCGAATCCGTCGAGGGCGGCGCGGTCCGCGGCCGCTATTCCGCGATCGGGTTCCGGCCCGATGTGATCTGGCGCTGCCGGCGCGACCGGGCCGAGATCAACCGGGAGGCCCTTGCCCGGCCGGACGCGTTCGAGCCGGAGGCTGTGCCACCACTCGAAAGCCTGCGCGCCCTCGTCGCCGAGAGCCGCATCGACATCCCGGCGCCGCTCCCGCCCATGTCGAGCGGGCTGTTCGGCTATCTCGGCTACGGCATGATCGGTCAGATCGAGCGCCTGCCGGACGCCAACCCGGACCGGCTGGGCGTGCCCGACGCGCTGCTCTTCCGCCCGACCATCGTCGCGATCTTCGACAATCTGCTCGACCGGCTGACGATCGTGACGCCCGTCTGGCCGGAGGCGGCACTCGATGCGCGCGCCGCCTACGATGCCGCCCAGCGACGTCTTGCCGCGGTGGTCCGCGATTTCGAGCGCGGCCTGCCCCCCGCGCCGGAGCCGCCCCCGAGCCTCCCCGCGCCGACGCCGACAAGCAACATGACGCGGGACGCCTATCATCGCATGGTCGAGCGGGCGAAGGAGTACATTGCGGCCGGCGACATATTCCAGGTCGTGCCGGGCCAGCGCATGACCCTCCCCTTCACGCTCCCGGGCCTCGCCTTCTACCGTTCGCTGCGCCGGCTGAACCCGTCGCCGTTCCTGTTCTTCCTCGATTTCGGCGAGTTCAGCGTGATCGGCTCGAGCCCCGAGATCCTGGTGCGGCTGCGCGACGGCAAGGTCACGATCCGGCCGATCGCCGGCACCCGCGCCCGTGGCGCCGATGAAGCTGCCGACCGGGCGCTGGCCGATGAGCTGCTGCACGATCCCAAGGAGCTGGCCGAGCATCTGATGCTGGTCGACCTCGCCCGCAACGATGTCGGCCGCGTCGCCGCCATCGGCACGGTCAGGGTGGCCGAGATGATGGCGATCGAGCGCTACAGCCATGTGATGCACATCTGCTCGACCGTGGAGGGCGAGTTGGCAGCGGACAGGGACGCGCTCGACGCCCTGATGGCCGGGTTCCCCGCCGGCACCGTCTCGGGCGCACCCAAGGTCCGCGCGATGGAGATCATCGACGAGCTGGAGCCCGAACGCCGCAACGTCTATGGCGGCGCCATCGGCTATTTCGGCGGCTCGGGTGCCATGGACACCTGCATCGCGCTGCGCACCGCCGTGCTGAAGGACGGAACCCTCGTGCTGCAGGCCGGCGGCGGCGTCGTCGCCGACAGCGACCCCGAGGCCGAATACCAGGAATCCCTCAACAAGCTGAAGGCACTCCTGAAGGCCGCCGAAGAGGCAGTGCGGTTCGCTTCGGGCGGATGAGCGGGTCCGGAACATTCCCCCGAACCCATGTCACGACGCGCGGATGCTCATGATTGGCCGGGCGAAATGCAGCGGGCTCTTCCGGTAGT
>DATGFU010000207.1:0-4131 GCA_035308865.1 Allostellaceae bacterium
CCACCGCATCTGGACGGCGCGCATCGCCTCCGCATCGAGTTCGGTCACGTCTTCGCCGAAGACGCGGATACGGCCGCTGCGCGGCCGGTTGAGGCCGACGATCGTGCGCAGCAGCACCGACTTGCCGGTGCCCGAGCCGCCGACCACGCCCAGCACCTCGCCCCGTCTAACCTCGAGGTCGAGATGGTCGTGCAGCACGCTGTTGCCGAACGCGTTGACCAGCCCGGTGATCTCGATGATCGGGTCGGCCATGCCGCCTAGATCCCCAGGATCGAGAACAGGATCGAGAATCCGGCGTCGAAGACGATGACGAGAAAGATGGACTCGACCACGGACTGGGTCGTCAGCCGGCCGACGCTGGCGGCGTTTCGCTGGACGCGCAGGCCCTCGAAGCAGCCGACCTGGGCGATGATGTAGGCGAAGACCGGTGCCTTGACCAAGCCGACCAGCACACCGGTGACCGTGAGCGCGCTCTGGAGCTGGCGGAGATAGGACGGCACGTTGATGCCGAGGTCGAAGTAACACATGACCCCGCCGCCCACGAGCCCCATGAAATCCGTGTAGAAGGTGATGAAGGGCAGCGCGATGACCAGGCCGAACACGCGCGGCATGACCAGCGCTTCGATGACGTTGATGCCGAGCGTCTCCATGGCGTCGAGTTCTTCGTTCACCTTCATCGTGCCGATATAGGCCGTAAAGGCGGAGCCCGATCGCCCGGCAACGATGATCGCGGTGATCAGCACGCCGATCTCCCGCACCATGGCGACGCCCACGAGATTGACGGTGTAGATCTCGGCGCCGAAGCGCCTCAGCTGGTCGGCGCCCTGATAGGCGAGCACGACCCCCAGCAGAAACCCGAGGAGCCCGAGGATCGGCAGCGCCGTGATGCCGGTCTCCTCGATCTGATGGGCGAACGCCGCGAGCCTGAGGTGGCGCCAGGGCTTGACGATCGTCTGCACCGTCTCGACGGCGACGAGGCCGACAAAGCCCAGGATCTGGTAGCCGGAATCGAACGCATGCACCGTGCCGCGGCCAATGCGCTGCAGCAATGCTTCAAACGTGTGCCGGCGCGGCAGCACGCAGGGTGGCGCCGTATGGTCGCGCTCCAGCGTGTGCAGCAGCGGCAGGAATCCCGACGGCAGCGAGAAGGCGCCGACCTCCCTGCCCTCGGCTTCGGCTCGCCGCTTGGTCCGCAGCAGCAGCCAGGCGCCCGCCGAATCGAGCCGGCTCAGCGCCGCCCCGTCGATCTCGACCCGCCGTGCGTTGCCGAAGGCGAGATCGCGCACCTCGTGGTCGAGCCGCGCCGCAGCCCCGATCACCCAGTCGCCGCCGACCACCAGCCGCAGCACGTCCCGGTCCCGCTCCTCGCGGCACCAGGCCGGCGCGTCCAGAGGCATCGCGTCGGCGGGGCTGACCATCGTGGGAAGACACTACATGAAGAGGCGACCGCTCAGAAACCCTCTCGCGGCCGGCCCCAGCCGTCGAGGAAGAGCGAGACCGTCGCGCGGGCCCACTGGTCGAGCTCGGCCGCGCTCATCGCGGGGCCGAGGCCGAGCGCCCGCCGTTGCGGCACCGCGATCACCATGTAGAGGAAATGCGCCGCCGCGAGTTGCACCTCCTCCGGCGACCGGCCCGGCGCAGCGGCGGCGAGCAGTGCGGAGAGGCGACCGACCGCCTCGTTTCGGCCGCCCTCCGCGCCCAGCGCGACAGCGACGTCGGGAAACCGGGCCGCCTCGGCGACCGACAGGCGGTAGAGCGCCAGGGCGAGCGGATCGAGCGCCGCTGCCAGGATGGTGCGCGCCAAGCCTTCCAGCACGCGGACAAGCGGGCCGCCGGCGAAGAGCGCATCGACATCTGGCGGGCGCAGCCGGTCGAGGACCTGCCGCACCACGGCGCGGAACAGCGCCGCCTTGTCGGGAAAGCGGCTGTAGATCGTGCGCTTCGACACGCCGGCACGGCGCGCCACCGTCTCGATCGAGGTGGCGCCGTAGCCGTCGACGAGGAAAAGTTCGGCTGCGACCGCGACGATGTCTCCGCCGAGCCGCGCCGCCCGCTCGCGCGACGGCCGGCCGGAGCGCCGCGGCGGCTCAGCCTGGGCGATTGCGGTCAGAGTAGTCGGGCCGCGGCGCATAGTAGCGCGGCCCGCGGTAGTAGTAGTAGCCGTAGCCATAGGGGGCGTAGTAAGCCGGCGGTCCATAGTAGACGGGCGCGGGCGGCGCGTAATAGGCCGGTGGCGCGTAGTATGCAGGCGGCGCGTAGCCGTAGGGCGCACCTGCCACGGCCGCGAACGGCGCCGTCACCACGGCGGCCGCGCCGGCCACGACCGCCCCGGCGATGGCGAAGGGCGCGAACAGCAGCCCGCCGCCATGGTGCCAGTGCGAGTGGGCTTCCGCCGGGCTGAGCGGCGCCGCTGCGAGCGCCAGCGTGGCCGCCGTAGCCAGGATCATGGATTTGCGCGTCATGGGACCGTGCCTCCCTGAAGGACGACGGAGGGGAGGTTATCACGACCCGATAGAAAATGAAACGCATCCGTTGCGTTTCATTCGGCCGCAGCGAGACGATCCTGATCCAGGATCCGGACCGCCTCATCGCAGAGTGCCGCCCGGATCCGCTGATCGACGATCCCGAGCCGACCCCCGCGCCGGCGGGCGCCGGTGGGTCGCAAGGCCAGGGGTCCTGATTCCCTCTCGCGCCAGCGCCGTTTCCCGCTATCTTCAGGGCTTTCGGACGTGCTCGGGATCCCCCATGGACATCAAGGACCACATTCGCTCGATCCCCGATTTCCCGAAGCCGGGGATTCTCTTCTACGACATTTCGACACTGCTCGCGCATGCCGACGCCTGGCGCGAGACGGTGCGGCTGCTGGTCGAAGCGGTCCAGCCCGAGCGGCCGGATCTCCTGGTCGGCATCGAATCGCGCGGCTTCCTGGTGGCGGCGCCGCTGGCGCTGGCCCTGGGCTGCGGTTTCGTCATGGTCCGGAAGCGCGGCAAGCTGCCGGGCGCCACCGTGCCCTTCACCTACGATCTCGAATACGGCACCGACACGATCGAGATCCAGGCGGATGCGATCGCGCCGGGCAAGCGAGTCGTGGTGCTGGACGACCTGCTGGCGACCGGCGGCACGCTCAACGCGGCGGTGCAACTCTGCCGCAAGGTCGGCGCCGAGGTGACCGGCACGGCCGCGATCATCGAGCTCTCCTTCCTCAACGGCCGGAGCCGGCTCGACGTGCCGTTCAGCTCGATCGTCGCTTACGATGCGTGAGGGTCAGGTCTCCTCCCGCCGCCATGCCCCCTCTCCGCCCCTTTGGGGGGGAGAGGGTCGGGGTGAGGTGGGGCACGCTCAGGCGGTTCCACGAACCCACCTCACCCTCCCGCTGCGCGGGCCCCTCCCTCTCCCCCCTGAAGGGCGGAGAGGGGCTGAAACGGCGTAGCGATGGGCGAGAGTCTCGTCGCAGAACTCCGCGCCCTCCTCGGATCCGGCCTCCTCACCGGCGACGAGATCGAGCCGCGGTATTTCGGCGACTGGATGGTGCCGGCGGAACCGGGCGTTCGGCCCCTGGCGCTTGCCAAGCCACGGTCGACGGACGAAGTCGCGGCGATCTTGCGGCTGTGCCATGCGCAGCGCGTGCCCGTCGTGCCGCAGGGCGGGCTAAGCGGGCTCGCCGGCGGCGGAACGCCGGTCGACGGGTGCGTGGCGCTCTCGCTTGAGCGCATGCGGGCGATCGAGGAGCTGGATCCCGCCACCGGCACGATCACGGTCGAGGCCGGGGTGCCGCTGCAGAGCATCCAGGAGGCCGCAGACGCGGCCGGGTTCTTCTATGGCGTCGATCTCGGCGGGCGCGGCTCGTGCCAGGCCGGCGGCAACATCTCGACCAATGCCGGCGGCAACCGCGTGCTGCGCTACGGCATGACGCGCGAGCAGGTGGTCGGGATCGAGGTCGTGCTGGCCGACGGCACGATCGTCAACTCGCTCGGCAAGATGCTGAAGAACAATGCCGGCTACGACCTGAAGCAGCTCTTCATCGGCAGCGAGGGTACGCTCGGCGTGGTCACCCGCGCCGTGCTGCGCCTCCGTCCGAAGCCGGCCAGTCAATGCGTCGCCCTGCTGTCGCTGCCGTCCTACGAAGCCGTG
>DATGFU010000208.1:0-9838 GCA_035308865.1 Allostellaceae bacterium
CCGATCAGGCCCTTCATGCGCACCTGTCCGACGAGCGGATGGTCGCCGATCGCCGCTTGCAGCCGGGACAGCAGCTTCGCACCTTGGTGCGCGCCACGCTCCACCAGGTCTTCGCGCTCGATGATATCGAGATTGGCCAGCGCGACGGCGCAGGACACCGGGTGGCCGGAATAGGTGAAGCCGTGGCCGAACGTGCCGATCTCGTGGCTTTCCTTCGCCAGCCCCTGGAACACCCGATCATTCACCATGACGGCGCTGATCGGCAGATACGAGGACGAAATGGCCTTGGCGCAGGTCAGGATGTCGGGCTGCATACCGAGCGTTTGGCTGCCCCAGTAGTTGCCGGTGCGCCAGAAGCCGCAGATCACCTCGTCGGCGACCAGCAGGATGTCGTAGCGGCGGCAGATGCGCTGCACTTCCGGCCAGTAGGACTCGGGCGGGATGATGACGCCGCCGGCGCCCTGGATCGGCTCGCCGATGAAGGCGCCGACATTCTCCGGCCCCAGCTCCAGGATCTTGGCCTCGAGCGTGCGCGCGGCCATGACGCCGAACTCGTCCGGCGACATGTCGCCGCCATACATGTACCAATAGGGCGGCTGGACCTGGGCAAAGCCCGGCAGGTCGCCGGCCTGGCGGTGCATGTCCGACATCCCTCCGGCCGAGGCGCCGGCGATGGTCGAGCCGTGATAGCCCCATTTCCGGCTGATCACCGTCCGCTTGGCCGGCTTGCCGGCGAGGCTCCAGTAGTGCCGCACGAGCCGGATGATCGTATCGACCGCCTCCGAGCCCGAGGTCGCATAGAAGACGTGGCGGAGCGAGCCGCCGACCAGCTTCGCCAACCGGGCCGACAGTTCGATCGCCGGCACCGTCGCCGTCTTGAAGAAGGCGTTGTAGTAGGGCAGCTCGCGCATCTGCGCGGCCGCCGCATCAGCCAGTTCGCTGCGGCCGTAGCCGACGGCGGTGCACCACAGGCCGGCCATACCGTCGAGGATGCGGTTGCCCTCGGAATCCCAGAGATGCACGCCCTCGCCGCGGACGATGATCCGGCTGTGCTCTTCGTGGAGCTGCTTGTGGTCGGTGAAGGGATGGAGGAAATGCGCGTCGTCGAGCGCACGCCATTCCGCGGTGCTGTTGGATGTCGTCATGCTCTCTCTCCGAACACGCCAAGCGGCATCGCCAAAGCCGGACCCGGATCGTCCTGGTCTCGATGTAGATCGCGGGCATTTGTGATCACAGTTGCAGGCGCGTCAAGCGCGGTTAGGGCATGTCGGCCATCACGGCCGGAGCTGTCCCCATAGGCGCTAAGATAAGGCGTTTCCGCTGCCTGGAGCATTACGGCTGACACCCCCTCCCCCCATCCCCCTCCCGCAAGGGGAGGAGGAATACAACGGCGGGAAACCCCCTCCCCTTGCGGGAGGGGGACAGGGGGAGGGGTCGCACCAGCGTATCCGAGCTTATCTTAGCGCCTATGGGGCTTGACCCGGCCATGACAGCGTCACGGATATCTGTGATCGCTAACGGCGGATTGCATCCGCCTTACATGCGCACAGGTCAGAGGCAGACATCGACCCAGGTCGCCCCGACCAGCGCCGCCATGCGCAGCGGCGCGATGCGGAGTGCGCTGTGGATGGAGCCGGCGGCGGGCACGACCTCGTCGAATTCCCGGAGGGTGACGTCGCAATAGACGTGGAGCGGCGTCGCCAGGCCGAAGGGGCAGACGCCGCCCACGGGATGCCCCGTCACCGCGATCACCTCCTCGGCGCTCAGCATGCGCGCCTTGCCGCCGAACGCCGCCTTGGCCTTGCGGTTGTCGAGCCGGGCGTCGCCGCGCGTGACGACCAGCAAGGGGCGCTCGCCGACGCGCAGCGACAGCGTCTTGGCGATCTGCGCCGGCGCCACGCCATGCGCTGCCGCCGCCAGCTCGACCGTAGCCGTGCTCTCCGCCAGCTCGATGATGGCGATGTCGGGAGCATGGACGGCCAGGAAGGCGCGGACAGATGCGAGGCTCATGATCGACCGGAGAGGCGTCGCCGCTCAGCCGAGAGTCACGCGGCCTTCCCGCCGGCTCTTACCTTCGGAAGATCGATGGGCAGCTCGGCGTTCATCTTCGCGAGCGCCTCGTCAATGACCCACATATGCGAACTGTGGTGGAGATCGAGCAATCGCCGCACCGAGTTCTCGGGCATTCCGAGCTCCTTGGCGAGCCTGAGCTTCGACCAGCCGCGGGTCCGCATCGTCTCGTAGACCGCCAGCTTCGCGGTTACGAGCGACGGCAGCACCGCGCGGTCCGCGCCGGAATGGCCGGCCGCCTCCCGCGGCAGCTTCCGGCCCGCCTTCATATAGCCCTCAAGCGCCGCGACGACGCAGTCGAGCGCATTCGCCCGCGCCTCCTCCTCGGTTTCGCCCTCGGTCAGGGCTTCGGGGATTCCAGGGAAGCGCACGAGCCACCAGCCATTCTCCTGCGGCTCGATCGTGTACCGGTATCCGAACGCCATCATCCTATCTCCAGATCGTCTCTCGTCAGGCCGAGCTGATCGAGCATCGCCTTGAGCAGACCGGGTCCGATCTCCTTCCGGCGATCCTTGAGCGTGGTGAAGCGCGCGCCATACCAGAGGCGGCCGTGGCTACCCTTGCCATGACCGCGATCGAAGGAGACCAAGACGCCGCGACTGCGACCCAATTTTCTGATCTTCCTTTCGAATTCGGTCCCGGTCATATCGGAAATTCGCACAGATATGTGCAGGCAGCAAGGTCGCGCGAAGGCGCTTGGACGTGGTGGCTCGTGCCTCCCGAGCCCGAGGACGCTCGCTCTCGGTGCTTCGTCCTGCGGCGCGGCAACGCCACTCGGCATATCGACCGGTCCCGCTTCCCTGTCGCAGGCGGTTCCGATCGCCGGCGGCATCGCGTATCTTCCACGGGAGCAGCAGTTCCATCGATTACGCCGTCACGATCATCCAAGGAGCCGGATCAATGGCATCGCTTCAGGACTACGTCGACCTTCTGCAGCAGAAGAAGGCCTTCGCCCATCTGGCCACCGTCATGCCGGACGGGACGCCGCAGGTGACGCCGGTATGGGTCGACTATCGCGACGGCCGTGTCCTGGTCAACACGGCGAAGGGACGAGTCAAGGCGCGGAACATGCACGCGGGCTCGGCCGTGGCGCTGTCGATCACCGATCCGGACAACCCCTATCGCTATGTCCAGGTTCGCGGCGTGGTGACCCAGGTGCGCGACGAGGGCGCCGACGCCCATATCGACTTTCTCGCCGGAAAGTACCTTGGCCAGGACCGCTATCCCTACCGCCAGCCCGGCGAGGAGCGGGTCATCTTCGAGATCGAACCGCGCTCGACCCAGGGGATGGGGTAAGGTAACGCCGCCGCGGAGGACGGTCTATCGCCGGAAATCCTCCAACTCTTCGGAGTCCGGCTCAATCCGGCCCCGGATATCCGAGGTCTCGAAGATGACATTCGTGATCACCGGATAGTCGCGCACGGTCGACCAGCCGAACCAGTAGCGGTGCTCCTTGATCCACCGATAGCCCCACTTCCGCACCCCTCGATATGGCGATGGATAGGGCGCACCGCCGCGCGGATTTGCTTCGATTCTCGCGACAGCGTTCTCGATGGCTTGCAATAGTCGTGCATAGGCCTCGGGACGATCCTTCCCGATAAAATGCCGGAGAAGCGCGTCGATCTGCGCGCCCGCGGCCGAGGTCTGACGGATCATGGATGCTGGAGCATCCGCCCGGGGCCGACCCGGGCCGGTGCCGAAGGGTTCACCGCACCGACGCGGCTTTGCGCTCCAGATAAGCCGCCAGCCTAGCCCGCCGCTCCTTTACGAAGTCCCCGACATCCTCGGTGCGGTCACATAAAAGATCGTCAGCGCTCGCGTCGAGCGCACGCGCGACGTCCTCAGGAACCGTTTCATCGGCGCTTTGGCGAAGATCCGATTTTACTCTGCCTATCGCCCCGGACATTCGAATCCTCTCCCGCTCTCGTTCGGCCATCCTACACTGCCGGACCGCACCATTCCAGCGACAGCCTGTTTCTCCACATATGGGGTATCGTCCGAAAATCACCAGCGCCGGCGTCTATCACGCCCCCTACCCCCACGCCAGATCCCCCTGGTCGATCGGCAGCTTCCGTACCCGCTTCCCCGTCGCGGCGAAGATTGCGTTGCACAGCGCCGGGATGACCGGCGGCAGCGCCGGCTCGCCGAGGCCGGTCGGCGGGTGGTCGGTGGTGAGGAAATGCACCTCGACCGGCGGCGCCTGGTCCATGCGGAGGGGCTTCACCGCATCGAAATTGGCCTCGACCGTGCGGCCCTTGTCGATCGTGATCGCCTGGCCGAGCGCCGCGCCCAGCCCGTCCAGGGCGGCGCCCTGGACCTGGTTCTCGGCGCCGGTGGGATTGATGATCTGGCTGCCGACATCGCCGGCGACCCAGACCTTGTCGAGCCTCACCTCGCCCTTCTGCGACACGGTCGCCTGCACCACCTCGGCGAAATAGCCCAGATGCGAGAAGTAGAAGGCGACGCCCATGCCGGTGCCGCGCGGCAGGCTGGCCTTGTCCCAGCCGGACCTGTCCGCTGCCAGCTCGAGCACGCCACGCATCCTGCCGGTGTCGAAATCCGGAATCGGCCCGTCCTCATCGGGCGGCGTCTTGAAGACCTGGGGCTCGCCCAGCAGCGCCAGCCGGAAGGCGACCGGGTCCTGGCCCGCCGCGTGCGCCAGCTCGTCGAGGAAGGACTGGAAGGCGAAGGCGAAGGCATTGCTGCCGGGCGCGCGCAGCGGCCCCGTCGGCACGCCGAACGGGATCACCGAGACGCCGTAATCGAGATGCGGGACCAGCCGCGCCGGGAACTCGCGCGGCGACATCGAGGCCGAGGAGCCGGGCTTGTTGCCGTCGCCGAAGGTGACGAAATGGTCGGTGAAGGCGACCAGCCTGCCCTCGCCGTCGAGCCCGCCCTTGAAGAAATGGAACCCGGCGGGCCGATAGAAATCGTGCCGCATGTCGTCTTCGCGGGTCCACAGCAGCTTGACCGGCTTGCCGGCCTGGCGGGAAATCGCCGCCGCCTCGGCCATCACATCGTTGCGGAGCCGGCGGCCGAAGCCGCCGCCGCAGCGCTGCATATGCAGCGTGACCGCGGATTCCGGCACGCCCAGCGTCTCGGCCACCAGCTTGATGCCGGGGACCGGCAGCTGGGTCGGCGCCCAGATCTCGACCTTCCCATCGGCGACATGGGCGGTGCAGTTCTGCGGCTCCAGCGTCAGATGCGACAGGAACGGGTAGGCGTAATGCGCCTCGATCATCTTGGCCGCGCCCTTGAGCGCGGTCGTGGCGTCGCCGTCCTGGCGCAGCACGGTGGCAGGCGGCTTCCCGCCGAGCTCGGCCGCCGCCTTGGCGAAGCCGGACGTGCTGTCGCCGGCATGCGGACCTTCGTCCCACTCGACCTTCAGCGCGGCGCGGGCGCGGTTGGCGAGCCACCAATTGTCGGCGACGATCGCAACGCCGTCGAGCAGCCCCTCGAGCTTGCTGCCGCCCCTGACGACGAAGGCGTCCTTCACACCCGGCAGCGCCTTCACGGCATCGAGATTGGCGCCGACCACCTTGCCGCCGAAGACCGGGCATTTCTCGTAGACCGCGTAGAGCATGCCCGGCACCTCGACATCGATGCCGAAGAGCGGCTTGCCGGTCACGACCAGCGGCGAGTCGATGCCGCGGACCGAGCGGCCGATGATCCGGAAATCGGCCTTGTCCTTAAGCTTGAGCGTCTTCGGATCAGGCGCCTTCAGCGTCGCCGCCTTGGCCGCAAGCGAGCCGTAGTCAGCCGTCCGCTGCGACTTGGCGTGGCGGACCTTACCCGGCCCGGTGTCGCATTCCGCCGCGGGCACGCCCCAGCCCTGGGCTGCGGCGGCGATCAGCATGGCCCGCGCCGCGGCACCGACCCGGCGCAGCGGCTCCCAGTTGAGCGGCGTTGCCATGCTGCCGCCGGCAAATTGCCTGCCGAACCGCGCCTCGTCGACCGGCGCCCCCACGATCGTCACATCCGCCCAGTCGGCGTCGAGCTCCTCGGCGATCAGCATGGGCAGCATGGTCTTGATGCCCTGGCCGATCTCGGGATTCTTGGCGAGGATCGTGATCCTGCCGTCCGGCGCGATCTCGACGAAGGCGTTGAGCATGGCGGTGGCGGCGGCGCCGCGGACCGTCACGGGCAGCACGGCGCTCAGCATCAGCCCGCCGCCCGCGGCGGCGCCGGCCTGGAGGAAGAAGCGGCGGGAGAGACGGTCACGCATGGCGGATCTCCCGCGAATCGGCGGTGCTGAGCCCGGCGGCCTTCTTGATGGCCGCGCGGATCCGGGTGTAGGTGGCGCAGCGACAGATATTGCCGCTCATCGCCGCGTCGATGTCGCGGTCCGTTGGCGCGGGCGTCTTGGCGAGCAGGGCGGCCGCCGACATGATCTGCCCGGCCTGGCAGTAGCCGCACTGCACCACGTCGACATCGAGCCAGGCGGCCTGGACCTTGCGGCCGATCGGCGTATCGCCGATCCCCTCGATGGTGGTGATCGCGGCGGTGCCGACGGCGGACACGGGCGTCGAGCAGGACCGGACCGGATCGCCGTTCAGCTGGACCGTGCAGGCGCCGCAGAGGCCGGCGCCGCAGCCGAACTTGCTGCCCTTGAGGTCGAGCACGTCGCGCAGCACCCAGAGCAGCGGCATGTCGCCGTCGACATCCACGGTCCGGGCCGTGCCGTTCACCTTGATCGTGTAGGCCATGCCGCCATCCCCTCCAGAAACCGAGCGGGCGCGGATACGCTATACGCCGGGGCACGCCCGGTCGGGAGTGCCCCGATCGTCGCGGCGACGGACCGCCGTCGTCAGCGTGCGCTATCTTCCTCGAACATCCGCCCGACGACGCCGCCGATCAGGCCGCCGACGATGGGTGCGACCCAGAACAGCCAGAGCTGCTGCAGGTACATGCCGCCCGCGAACAGGGCGGGGCCGGTGCTGCGCGCCGGATTGACCGAGGTGTTGGTCACCGGGATCACGATCAGGTGGATCAAGGTCAGCGCCAGCCCGATGGCGAGCCCCGCGAAGCCGGGCGCCGCCTTGGGGCTGGTCGCGCCCATGATCACGATCAGGAAGAAGCACGTCGCCACGATCTCGGTCACCAGGCACGACGCCAGGGGATACTTGCCGGGGCTGAGATCGTCGTAGCCGTTGGAGGCGAAGCCGCCCAGCTCGAAGCCCGGCTTGCCGCTGGCGATGAAGTAGAGCACGGCCGCGGCGGCGATCGCGCCCACGACCTGGGCGACGACATAGGGGACGATGTCGCCCGCCGGAATCCGCTTGCCGGCCCACAGGCCGATCGTGACGGCGGGATTGAAGTGGCCGCCCGAGATCGGGCCGACCGCGTAGGCCATCGTCAGCACCGTGAGGCCGAAGGCCAGAGCGACCCCCAGGAAGCCGATGCCGAGTGAGGGAAAGGCGGCCGACAGGACGGCGCTGCCGCAGCCGCCGAAGGTCAGCCAGAACGTGCCGAGGAATTCTGCTCCCGCGCGCTTCGCCATGCTCATGACCGCCTCCTCCCAACGTTGATTTATCGAATATTACAGGATCTCTTCCCGACGTACCAGTCAACCGGTCGGGTTTCGTCGCCTTGGTTCCTCGCGGAGGGATGGCAGGTCAATGTGTGGTGCGCAGGGCGTAAGAGCGCAACGCATTCCGCCATTTTCATGCGGTGCGAGGACGGCGGATTACGCTGCGCTTATCCGCCCTACGGGATCGGCGGCGCGGCGGTGGCGGCTCACGCCGGTCTCTTGCGCGCCGCCGCCACCTGGGCGCGCAGGTCGTCGAGCGTGATGGCTCCCGGCAGGCTCGTGGTGCCGATCACGAAGGTCGGCGTGGCGTCGATGCCGAGCGCCACGGCGAGGTCGGTATTGCGCTTGATGATCGCGTCGATCTCCGGCGATTCCATCTCCTTCTTGACCACAGCCGGATCGAGTCCGATCGACTTGGCGATCTTCAGGGTGGAGTCCGGCGTGGCCTTGTCCTTCAACGCGAACATCGCCTGCCAGAACTCCTTGGCCTTGCCGTGTCGCGCCGCCACCAGGCCGACACGGCTGGCGTAGACGGAATCGGCGCCGAGGATCGGGATGTCCTTCAGCACCAGCCGGACCTTGGGGTCCTCCTGCAGCAGCTGGAGCAGCGCCGGCGCGGTCGCCTTGCAGTAGGGGCAGCGGTAGTCGAAGAACTCGACCAGCGTGACGTCGCCGTCGGGATTGCCGAGCACCGGCGTCGACGGATCGCGCTCCAGCTCCTCCTTGTGCGCCGCGATCGCCTTGACGGTGGCGGCGGCATCCTTCGCCTTGGCGTCCTCCTCGGCATGGGTGATCGCCTCGGTCAGCACCTCGGGATGGCTGAGCAGGTAGTCGTGGACGATCTTCTCGACCGCCGTGCTCTGCTCCGGGGTCAGCGGCGGATCGGCGGCCAATGCAGGCATGGCGAAGAGCGCCGCCGCGAGGCCGGCGAGAAGGGCAAGACGCATCAACGGGGCTTTCTAAGGTTCGTTACAAGTCACGTCGGATCCCGCTCGCCGGTCTTGGCCTCGCGGCTGATGTCGTCGGCGCGGATCCAGCCGGGCGAGCCGCGCGGCAGGGCCTCGGCCGCCCGCCGTGCATGGGTGACCGCGAGCTTGATGTCGCCCATCAGCAGATCCTCCTCGGCCAGCGCCAGGTCCGCCTCGCCGAGATTGCCGAGCTTCCCCTGCGCGATGCCGAGCGTGTGCCAGGCATCCGCATTGCTGTCGTCGTCGCGCACCGCATCCTTCAGCATCGAGACGGCCTCCGCGATCATCGCGTGGTCCTCGGTGCTTTCGAGCTCGGCCTGGGCCAGCTCGACCCGCAGCAGCGGGGCTGTGGGCAGCTCCTTGACGGACTTCCGGTACCACGGCACCGCTTCCGCGACGTGGCCGCCTTCGAACAGGATCTGGCCCTTGAGCTCGTTGAAGTAGGGATCCTCGGGCTTTTCCTTGAGCAGGCTGTCCATCTCGGCCAGCGCCTTGTCGTCCATCGGGATGCGGTGGTAGGCGGCGGCGCGGGCGTAGCGGCCATAGAGGCTCTTGTCGCTCTCGGGATAGGCCTTCAGCACGTCGCCCGGCGAATTGAGGAAGCCGCGCAGCTTGGCCAGCATGCGCTTGTGCATTTCGACCAGCTCCGGCGGATCGGTCGCGTCCGAGCATTTCGAGTGCGCCACGAAATCCCGCACATGCTCGATGCGCAATTGCGTGAAGGGGTGGGTCACCATGTAGGGATCCTGCTGCTGCGGCAGCAGGTACTCTTCCTTCTCCAGGATCTCGAAGAACTGCAGCAGGCCCCGGGCCGACTGGCAGGTCTTGTCGAGGAAGCCGAGTCCGGCCTGGTCGGCACGCTCCTCCTGCCCCACCGAGTAGGCGAAGAGCGAGCGGATCGCCATCGACTGCCCCGCGAGCGCACCGGCCGCCGCGACCTCGCCGTTGCGCGACAGCACCGCGCCGGCCGTGCCGAGGAGGAAGCCGATGATGCTCTGGACGGTGGCGCTTTCCAGCGCGTCCTGGAAGCGCATCAGGTGGCCGCCGGCGATGTGGCCGGTCTCGTGGGCCAGCACGCCGATCACCTCGTTCGGCCGGTCTGCCCGCATCAGGAGGCCGGTGTAGACGAAGATCCGCTGACCCCCTGCTACGAAAGCATTGATCTGACCGTTGTTGACCAAATAGATCTGCACGTAGCTCGCGTCGAGGCCGGCCGCCTTCCACAGCGGCGTCGCATAGGCGCGAATGGTGTTCTCGATCTCCGCATCGC
>DATGFU010000209.1:0-4910 GCA_035308865.1 Allostellaceae bacterium
GGTGGCGCCGGCGCTGGCGGCATCGCTCGCCGGGCAGAAGCACTCGCTGGTCGACATTTCGCACCGGCTGGCGGGGCTGGAGATCGCCGGCCGGGATGCCGATATTGTGCTGGCCGCCTTCTGCCCGCTCGATCTCCGCATTTCGGCCTTCCCGGTCGGGATGTGCACGCGCACGGTCCTCGCCAAGGCCGAAATCGTGTTGTGGCGCACCGAGGCGAACAAGTTCAGACTCGAGGCCGCGCGCTCGTTCGGCGCTTATGTGCTGGCGCTCGTCGAGGAGGCGTGCCGCGAGTTCGCGGCCTGAGGCCGATGGCGGATGGCGCTGCGCTTATCCGCTCTACGATGACTTGTAGGGCGGAATAGCAAAGCGTATTCCGCCGGCCCGCGAGGAGGGCGGGCGGATATGATCAGCGTCTTCGAGCTCTTCAAGATCGGCATCGGGCCGTCGTCCTCGCATACGATCGGGCCGATGAAGGCGGCGGCGAGCTTCACCGCCGCGCTGCCGCTCGACCGTGTCGCGCGCGTGCGAGTCGAGCTCTACGGCTCGCTCGCCTGGACCGGCAAGGGCCACGGCACCGACAAGGCGGTGCTGCTGGGGCTCTCCGGCCTGCAGCCCGAGACCACCGATCCCGACGCTGCCGACCGGATCGTCGCCGAGATCGCCGCGTCGCGGAGCCTGCCGCTCGGCGGCTCGCGGCCGATCGAGTTCGATCCCGCCGCCGACATCGTGTTCGACCGCAAGGCGGAAACGCCGTTCCACCCCAACACGCTGCAGCTCGCCGCCTTCGACGCGGCCGGCGAGACGGTCGCTCTCGAACGCTGGTGCTCGGTCGGGGGCGGCTTCGTGGTGCGCGAGGGCGAGACGGTGGCCGAGGCGGCGCTGGCCGTCCCCTACCCGTTCCGCAGCGCCGCCGAGCTGCTCGCCATGGCCAACGAAGCCGGGATCACGATCGCCGAGCTGGTGCGGATCAACGAGGTGGCGCTCCGCCCCGAGACCGAGGTCGACCGCCATCTCGACCGCATCGTGGACGCGATGATGTCGTGCATCGACCGCGGCCTCGTCCGCGACGGCATCCTGCCGGGCGGGCTGGAGGTGCGGCGGCGCGCGAAATCCCTGATCGAAAAGGTCACGGCGCAGGAGCGCGGCAACGTGCGGATCGGCCACGAGGCGCTCGACCGGGTCTCGACCTATGCCATCGCGGTCAATGAGGAGAACGCCTCGGGCGGCCGCGTGGTGACCGCACCCACCAACGGCGCCGCCGGGGTGATTCCGGCGGTGCTGCGCTACTACCGCGATTCCCATCCCGACGCCTCGCCCGCCGGCATGCGTTCGTTCCTGCTGACCGCCACCGCGGTGGGCGCGCTGTGCAAGATGAACGCGTCCATCTCCGGCGCCGAGGTCGGCTGCCAGGGCGAGGTCGGGTCGGCGAGCGCGATGGCCGCGGCCGGCCTCGCCGCCTGCATGGGCGGCACCAACGAGCAGATCGAGAACGCCGCCGAGATCGGCATGGAGCACCATCTCGGCATGACCTGCGACCCGATCGGCGGGCTCGTGCAGATCCCCTGCATCGAGCGCAACGCCTTCGGCGCCGTGAAGGCGATCAACGCCGCCTCGCTGGCGCTGCACGGCGACGGCATCCACCGCGTCTCACTGGATCAGGTGATCGACACCATGCGCCAGACCGGCGCCGACATGCACTCGAAGTACAAGGAAACCTCGCAAGGCGGGCTGGCGGTGAATTTCACGGAGTGCTGACGCTACGGGCGTGCTGCGAGCCCGTGATCGCGACGGTAGTCCAGGACAAGGCGAATGGCGTCCTTGGCCATGTCCAGGGCCTCGGCCTCGGTGTCCCCTCCGTCACGATTTCGGGCAGCGCCGGCACCAGCACCGTGAACCCGCCTTCCGGCTGCGGCTCGAGCACAACAGTGAATTCCAGTGTTTCAGGCGTCACCGTCTCGTCACACCTTGAATAACATCATATACCGACCTTGCGACCGTGGCGGCCGCCATCGCACAACGCCACGCAGCAAGGCATGACGCGTCATGCAGAAAATCAGAGCCTTCCATGCGGACCAAGCTCACAATCGACGATGACGTCCTTACTGCGGCGAAGACGATCGCGCGTCAGCGAAACCAGCCTCTTGGCAAGATCGTGTCCGAATTGATCCGCTATTCGTTGCGGTCGCCTGCTGCCATGTGCGAGCGGAACGGCGTGCAGCTCCTGCCGTTGCGCGACCGCGGCGCCGTCGTTACGCTCGACATAGTCAACGCGTTCCGCGATGAGCTGCCGTGACTGAACCTGCTGCGAACAGCCGCGAGCGGCCAGGGCAAATTTCTAGCCCCAACCTCTGAAATAAAGGCGGAGGCGTCCGCCGCCTCCCGCTCGTGCCTGCGCCCTCTATTCCGCGGCAAGCGGGACCTGTTCCAGGATCAGGCGGGCGATGAAATCGGCCTTGGTCGAGGCGTGCTGGATATCGTAGCCGGTGGGCCGCCCGTCGGCGCCGAGATCGACCATCACGTCCTCCGCGATCTCGATCGTGCGGCACGACGGCATCGGCCGGATCTCGACATAGAGGCTGTCGGTGGAGCGGTCGTAGCTGGTCTCCACGACGCGCAGGCGGTGCCCCTCTCCCCCTACGCCGCCAGCTTCGCCGCGTGGGCCAGCTGGTCCAGCGCGTCTGAGAAGGTCGCGCCGAAGCTCACCTGCACGCCGAACGGGTTGTTGTCGCAAGCCTGCACCTGGGGCGAGGCGAGCTGGGCGCGGAAGGCTTCCACCGTCTGCAGGATCTTGGGCGCCGCCTTCTTCAGCTGCACCGGCCCGCCGGCGCCGGCGTCGCGGATCGCCGCCATCAGCGGCACGCGCGTGTTCTCGGTCAGCGCGTTGAGGCCGCTGTCGGCGATGTCGTGGAGATCGATGTCGTCGGTCTCGCGCAGCGCCGCCTGCAGCTGGCTGATCTGGCCGTTCGCCTCCTCGGTCGCGGCCTCGAACGCTTCCACGGCGCTCAGCCAGATATCGGAGACCTCCAGCCCCATCGCCTTCAGCTCGGCCGTCTCGCCCTCGACGTCGAGTTCCGGCTCCTCGCTCTCGCCGCCCGACTTGACGCCGAGAACGCGCTCGACCCAGGCGGTCTTTTCCACATCCGACATGGTTGCCTCCTCCCGCCCCGGTTACACGTGCTCGAGCTTGTCCATCAGCTTGTCGGCGATCTTCGAGGCGCGCGGCCCGAGCTTGTTATCCTCCGACTTGCCGACCATCTTGGAGAAGTGGCGGAAGGACTCGGAGTCCTGCTTGTCCACGACCTCCTCGTAATAGATCTTTTCGAGCTGCTTCTTCAGCTCTGGATCCGTCACCGCCTCCACCAGGTCCATGCAGCGGAGGATCAGTTCCGACTTGAGCTCTTCCGGCTCCTCCTCGTCCAGATCGTCGAGATCGAGGTCATCGTCCTCGTCGGGTTCGGGCTCGGTGTCTTCGTCCTCCTTCTTGGCCATGTCCTTCTCGGTGACGACGATCTCCTCGCCCATGCGCCGATCGCCTTCCAGCAGATCGGCCGGGAATTTCGTCTCGATGACGGACACCAGCTTGTCGAGCAGATCCTCGGCCGCGTCGCCAATCGCCCAGCCGTCCTCGCCGTCATGCGTGCGGCACTTGTCGACCGCATCGAAGAAGATCGCGATGCGCGGCACCGCCTTCTTGAGCAGGAGCAGTTTCGGCTCGGTGCCGTAGGAGCTCTTGAGATAGGCCTTGGCCTTCTTGCCCTCGACCGCCGAGACCACCGCCTTGATCGCTTCGACGACCTCCTTCGGGGTCTGCTCGCGATGGCCCTCCAGATCCTTGTCCTCCTTCCCCTTCTCGGGGATCAGCAGGTTCTTGAGGTGCTTGCGCGCCCGCGCGCTGTCGTTGGGATGCTTGCCGCGGTCCGGCGGCACGGTGGAGTCCAGCTTGCGGTTGTCGCCGGGGTGCCCGTAGGAGCCCTCGGTCTCCATCTTGACATAGAGCGCGATCTCGCCGCCCGGCAGGACCATCTGCTGGTAGAGCAGCGCGTTCATGCCCGAGGGCAGCGATCCCGGCTTGTCGTCGCCGCCGGGATTGTAGAAATCCATGCCGCGCGGGGTCTGGCCCTCGGTGGTCGGGACCTCGACGCCGCTCTTGACGTTGCGGCCCTGCTGCTCGCGCAGATGCGATGACAGCCGCGAATAGACCTCAGGGCATTTGTCGAGGTATTTGCGCAGCTTCTCGCCGTTGGGCACAGTCATCGCGCCCTTCTGGTAAGGCCCGCCGAGCTTCTCCTGGGCCTTGCTCTTCAGCCCCCAGATCAGCGCCTCGGCGTCTCCCTGCCGCGTGACGCGGTTGGGATTGTCGACGTCGAGCGAGCCGTCGGAGATCTGCTCGTAGAGCTGCAGGCCGCGGGCGGTCTTCTGCGCCGCGAGCTCGATCGCCTCCTTCTGCTTGTCCGAGGACATCTCGGCAAAGCCGGGGATGTCGGTCATGTAGACGCTGACCTCACGGTCGCCGACCTGCTGCTTGATCGGCGTGTTCTTGGCCTTCTTGCGGACCGCCTCGATCACCTTGAGGAGCACCGGCAGCTGGTCGCGCGCCGTGGTGCCCGCCCATTTCAGGTCGGTCTTGGCGGATTTCTGCAGCACGCCCAGCTTGTCGGCCCAGAATTGCGCACGCTCCTGGCCGGCCTGCATCTCGTCGGGCTTCACCTTGCCCAGGATGACCGTCCACTTGCCCAGCTCGCGCACCTGGTTCTCGAAGGCGGCGAGGAGCTTGCCCCAGTCCTTGCTGTCGGATTCGACGCCGGTCTGCTTCTTGAAGGCGGCTTTGAAGGCCTTGACCTTCTCCTTTTCCTCCTTCTTGAGCTTCTTCTTGTCCTTGTCAGCCATCGCCACACTCCCCGCAAAGCCG
>DATGFU010000210.1:0-12287 GCA_035308865.1 Allostellaceae bacterium
TGCCGCGCGGAATGATCGACACCTTCTGCACCGGATCGGCGCCCGGCGTCGCCAGGGCGACCAGCGCATGGCCCATCTCGTGATAGGCGACGATGCGGCGCTCCTTCGGAATCAGCAGACGCGACCGCTTCTCGATGCCGCCCACGATGCGCTCGATGGCGGCGACGAAATCCTCCTTGGTGACGGACTCGCCGCGCCGCCTCGTCGCGACGATGGCGGCCTCGTTCGCCAGGTTCGCCAGGTCAGCGCCGGTGAAGCCGGGCGTGAGGGCCGCGATCTCGGTCGGGTCGACCGTCGGATCGACCGTCGTCTTCGCAAGGTGGATCTTGAGGATGTCGGCCCTGCCCTTGCGGTCGGGGCGATCGACGAGGATCTGCCGGTCGAACCTTCCCGCCCGCAGCAGCGCCTGGTCGAGGATCTCGGGGCGGTTGGTGGCCGCCAGGATGATCACCGCCGCGGTGCGGTCGAACCCGTCCATCTCCGCCAGCAGCTGGTTGAGCGTCTGCTCCTTCTCGTCCGGGCCCGGGACGGGCGACGCCCCGCGGCTCCGCCCCAGCGCGTCCAGCTCGTCGATGAAGATGATGCAGGGAGCCGACTGGCGCGCCTGCTCGAAGAGGTCGCGCACCCGGGCGGCGCCGATCCCCACGAACATCTCGACGAACTCGGATCCGTTGGTCGTGTAGAACGGCACGCCCGCCTCGCCCGCGACCGCGCGGGCCAGCAGCGTCTTGCCCGTGCCGGGCGGTCCGACGAGCATCACCCCGCGCGCGACATGCGCGCCGAGCCGTCCGTAGGCGGCCGGGTCGCGGAGGAATTCGACCACCTCCCGCAGCTCGGCCTTGGCCTCGTCGACCCCGGCGACGTCATCGAACTTGACGCTGACCTCGGTCTCGACGAACAGCTTCGCCCGGCTCTTGCCGACCGAGAGGAGGCCGGTTCCGAGCCCGCCGCCGACTCCGGCCATGCGGGCGAACAGCACCCACATGCCGACGAAGATCAGCGGCGGCAGCAGCCAGCCCAGAAGCGTGGTAAGCCATCCCGTTTCCGGCTCGGCCGAATACTCGACGTGATGCTGAGCCAGCGTGGCGGCAAAGTCGGCCGGCACGCGCCGGGTCGTCACGACGGTCGCGCCGGTCTGCGACGGTTCCGTCAGGTCGGCGCTGATCGTGTCGCCCGACAGAACCACGCGCTTGATCTTCCCCTGGTCGAGCAGCGCCGTGAACTCGCTGTAGGAGACCGTGTTGACCTTGCCGGCCAGGGGCAGCAGGCCGATGACGAGCGTCGCCAGGAAGACAACGGCGACCCATACGATCAGGCCGCGCACGGCGCGCGGCGAGCCGTTGTCCTTGTTCGGCGGTTTGACCGGCATCCGTCCGTCCTCCGGCAGCTCCGGAGCGAACGCACCACTCCAGCGATCGAGCCTCATTGACCCAGGTCAAGCCACCGGACCCTGGCGATCTGCGGCGGCCCCGCGGCAGGCGCGGCCGCCCGACTGCTACGGTCTCCAGACCGTGAGGTCGAAGTATTTGACCAGGGCCGCCGCGGCGACCAAGGCGGCAGTGCCCGCCCAGATCATCACCACGGCCAGCCACTGCACCCCCGTATCGGGTCCTTCGGCCTTGATCCGCACCCGGCGGAGCAAGCCCCGGGCGGTCATGCCACGCTCCCAGCGCGCCGGCCGCGGGCCGGCCGCGACGCCGAGGAGAAAACCTCCAACAATGCCGGCCATCCCCGCCGCACCAAGAAGCGTCGCCAGAAGGGCCGGTCCCGAGGGCACCGCTATTTCGCCTTCCGCAGCGTGAGAACGAAGCTCGCGACGTCCGTAACCTGATCGTCGGAAAGTTCGGGGTCCGGCATTTCCCGCGGGCCGGTCGTTTTCGGATGGAGCTTTGCGATGTAGCGGCGGAGGGAGTCAGCCGTCGTGCTCGGGCGGTTGGCGATGACGGAGAAGGAGGTCGCCGGCGGGTTCAGGATCGGCGGCAGCGGCTGGTCCGGCACGACAATGTGGCAGGCGCCGCAGATATTGAGCGACAATCTCTTGCCGGCCTCGACATCGCCATCCGACGCAGAGGCTGCCGCCCCCCAGGAAAGGATGATGACGACCGGCGCAATGCCGACGAAGAAGCTGGAGTTCATCCTGAGGATTCCGTTTCCAAGGACTGCGGCCACCACCCGGCCATCGTTCCCGGCCTCGGCCCGTGACGCATTGATCGGCGTCAACGCCCGCATAGCGCAATACCGTAAATGCCTGAATTTCCGAACCAACCCGCCCCAACAGCGCGATAGCGCCAAGCGTTGGCGACATATCGTTGACGCACGTCAATGCCGGCGTAGCCGCCTTGAAGAGGATCCTCGCAGAGCTCTTCAGCGAGGCATGAAATGAAGCGGGCGATCATTCGGCAGATCGGCGTCAGCGGGCTTGAGCTGCCGGCGCAGGTGGCCGCGGCCCTGGCTGCCAACGACCGTGCGAAGTCCCGATTGAGCCTGCTCCAATACGCTCGCGCTCATGCCGAGCACCCGGAGGCCCCGACTCCCGACCTGCGCGCGGAGCTTGACGCGAGCGGCCTGACCGGCGTCGCCGTCGAACAGATCGTCGGCGGCGCACACAAGGTGGCCGCCGGCTATCGGATCCCTGGCAGCCCCACGCTTCTTGCGGGGCTCGCGGAGGATGTCGGGGCGATGGCCCTGCCGCTCGGGACTGGATTTGCCGCGCGGTCGACCCCGCAGATCGAATTGCTGTCAGCGCCGCGCGAGGACGTGCTGACCGGCGCGTTCATCGACCAGTTGACGCAGGCGGACGGGTCGCATCCGGATCAGCTGCACCAGCTGATCATGGACATGCACAAGGCGCTCAACCGACTGCAGGCCGAGCTGGCGGAGGAGGAGATCGGCGGTGTTGCGACCTATCAGGTCGCGCCGACCGACCGCGTGCTGATCCAGGCCTTCGCCCGCGGCCTCAACCGCACCGCACGCCTGAAGTTCGGGCATCCGGGCCTGGCGACGACGGCGACCCGTGCGGGTTCCCGTCTCCTCCTCCAGAACGACATCGGCACCACCGACGCCCATGTCCTGGTCGTCCAAGTCGAGGGTTTGGCGGTCCGGATCACGTACAGCGACGTTCATGCCGAGCGGCTCGCCTTCTTCCAGAGCCTGTTCGCCGGACGCGGGGTCGAATGGAGCGGCGCCACGGAGGGCCGTCTCGAAACCGGGGATGGCGATGAAGCCTACGAACTCTCGGTCGGCACCTTCGCGGCTGCGGATGAGCCGGCCTTGTCGGACTTCCTGGAACGTCTCGGATCGCGGCTGGTCTTCCTGATCGACTGGAACAAGGCGCGGAAGCAGCTCCGCGACTTCCTCAAGCCGGCGCAGCGGCTCCAGCTGCTGTCCTGGGCCGCGGAGAATGATATCGGCCATCGCGGCTTCCTCGAAATGGGCGGCGCGAGGCTGGTCAACGACGCGATCGAGGCGATCGCGCTCGGCGTCGTCCATTTCGGCGAGCGGCTCGACGTCGTGCTCGGCGGTGACGCGACCTATCGCTTCCTGCAATTCACCTTCAGGGTCGCCACAGATGCCATGCTTGCCGACCAGTCGCCGGCCCTGGTGCGCGACCGCGTCCGTGCCGAGCTTGCCGTCCAGCTCAACGCGAGCGGCTATCGCCTTTCCCAGGCGACGGCGGAACACGCCGCGATCACCTTCGAGCTGGCAACCGCGGTGCAGGATGCGCTGCTGGGCCTGGTCGCGGGCGAACCGGCGCCGGCGCTGCTGGCCACGCGGGCCAAGGCGTGGGAGCACCGGGCCGACGAATTCGTCGTGGAGACCCGGCAGCTCGTCCGCCGCCGGCGCGATCACGAGCCGTTCTGCCGTGTCATCGAAGCCGCCGACGACGCGGCGGATGCGCTGGAGGAAGCGGCGTTCCTGGTCGGGCTCCTCGGTCCGGCCGGCCGGCCGCCGCGCTCGCTCGCGGCGCTGGAATCCCTCGCGGCGACCGTCACCGAGGCGTGCCAGGAGTGGGTGAAGGCGGTGGGGCACGTCAATCACGTCCAGGGCCTCGGCTCGCGCGACGACGCCAGCGATTTCCTGACGGCGGTCGACCGCATCGGCGCGTTCGAGCACGCGACGGATGACGGCGAGCGCCAAGTCACGGCGACGGCGCTCGACGAGGTCGAGGATTTCCGACAGCTGCATCTCGTCACCGCGGTCGGAAATCGATTGGAGGCGACCGTCGATGCGCTGCGGCAGGCGAGTCTCATCCTGCGCGACCAAGTCCTGTCCGACGTGCTGGCTTGAGAGGGCTATCGTGACCGACACCGTGATCATCGCCCCCGGCGTCGCCGCCGCGCCGGCCACGCTCGACGAGATCGGCGGCAAGGCCTTCTACCTTGCGGCCCTGGCGCAAGCGCGGCTGCCGGTGCCGCCGGCTTTCGTGCTGAAAACGGAGTGGTGCCGTAGGCACCGTCGCGGCGAACTGCAGCCGGACGAGCTTGCGGCGGCGCTGAAGCATGGCGTCGTGCAGCTGGAGCGGATCACCGGCCTGGGCTTCGGCAGCGCGCGCAAGCCGCTCGTCGTGGCGGTGCGGTCCGGCGCCAAGGTCTCGATGCCGGGCATGCTCGAGACCGTGCTCGACATCGGGCTCAACGACACGACCGTGGAAGGGTTGATCCGGGCCACCGGCAATCCGCGCCTCGCCTGGGATTCCTATCGTCGTCTCGTGGGCCTCTATGCCGAAGTCGTGGCAGGGCTTCCCCCGGGGCCTTTCGAGGCGCTGACGAACGAGGCCTTGGAGGCCGCGTCGGTCCTGTCGGTCCGCGATCTGGATTATGCGGCGCTCCGCAAGCTAGCGCGTGCGATGCTCGACAGGTACCGCCATATGAGGGGCGAGCCCTTTCCCCAAGAGCCGCAGGTTCAGCTTGCTGGCGCGGCCGAGGCCGTGCTGCGCTCGTGGGATGCACCGAAGGCGGCGGAATACCGGCGGCAGATGGGTATCGATGACGATATTGGCACCGCCGTCCTGGTTCAGACGATGGTGTTCGGCAACGCCGGTCCGCGTTCGGGCGCCGGGGTCGGCTTCACCCGCGACCCGGCGACCGGCAAGGATGAGCTGTATTTGGATTTCCAGTTCAATGCGCAAGGCGAGGACGTGGTCGCCGGCCGGCACGCGGTCGATAACGTCGCATTGCTCAAGGCGCGGCTGCCTTCCGTCTGGACCGAGCTCGACCGGCTCCGCCACGATCTCGAGCGGCAATTCCGCGATGCTCAGGATTTCGAGATGACGGTTCAGGAGGGTAGGCTGTACCTCCTCCAGACGCGGCGGGCGAAGCGCACGCCGTGGGCCGCGGTGCAAATTGCCGTCGACCTTGTGCGCGCCGGCGTGGCGACGCCGGCGGAGGGGCTTCGGAGCCTCGACGGGATCGATCTCGCCACGGTCGCCCGCAGCCGCGTGGTCGGTGCCGGCGCCCGAGCAGTCGGCCGGGCAACGGCCGCGAGCCTGGGCGTGGCCTCGGGACCTATCGCCCTCGATGCGGAAGCCGCTGCGCGGCACGCCGCATCGGGCCGGGCACCGATCCTCGTCAGGCGGGACACGACAACGTCGGACATCGGCGCGATGAAAGTTGCGGCTGGTGTTCTGACGGCCTTCGGCGGCAAGACGTCTCATGCCGCGGTGGTCGCCCGTCAGCTCGGCATCGTCTGCCTGGTCGGGTGCAGTGCGCTCGAGATCGATCCGGAAGGCAGAGCATGCACGATCGGCAGCCTCACACTCCGCGAGGGCGACATGATCGGCCTCGATGCGAATGAAGGGACCATCTATGCCGGCGCGGTCGATACCGTGACCGATCGCCCGACGGAAGCGCTCGCCGAAATCCGCCGCTGGAGCGACCCGACAGGAACTATGCCGAATTGACCTGTCCGGTAGTGGGCAACGATGGGCATATACCTCGGTGTATTGGAAGCTCGTAAATCGACCCTACAAGAGATTTTGGCTGATCCTGAACCGAACTTGCCGATGGTAGTTCTTATGCAGGCGCTGGCCTTCGCGCATGCCGTCCGGCCAATCCTCGGCGTGCCGGAGCCCATGGTGGCCGTCGCGTTCCATCGGTAGAACAAGAGCTCGCTGACGCTCACTACGCTGACTGCCAGTCGTGGTGTAGCACTCAATGTGAGCAAGCAATTCCATGCTCGCACCCAACCCGTCTTCTTCCTCGACGAGCAATCATCGGATGAGCGAGCGCATATCCGGATCGGCTTCCGACCAGTGACGAGACCTGAATTGCTTGATATTTCCCGGCGCGACGAACCGATCCGTGTCTGTCATGACACATCTCGCCCCGTTGCGGCAGGTTGGAATCAATTGAACCCTATCGCGACTGCGTTTGGCCGTGCCGCGCCGGAGTGAGCCTGCTATCCGGACCACGCCCGGTCGGCAACTTCCGTGAGCCGGAGGCGGGACGGGCTACGCGCCCGGGCGTTCCGATCGACGGCGCCATGTGCACGCAGTAGCGGGAGGCATTGCCTTCCGCCTCACAGAGCTCCTCTTCCGCTACCAGCCAGTCGCGCAGGGCGGTGTCGGGCCGGAAGCCGCCCTGTTGCCAGATCATGTAGGCGCGCTTACGGAGCCACTCTTCGCGTTCGTTTGGGGTCATTTGTGCCTCCCTCCTTGATGCCTCGAAGGCGCCCGGCCGGGTCAGACGACCGGCAGGCATTCCGCGACGTCGACGTTGCGCACGCGCGTCGACGAGGGCTGGAACACGACGCGGAACGTGAGATGCCGCCCGCCCTGCTTGCCGCCGAGATGGACCGTGCAGGTGAGCGCATCCGGCGCGTCCGCTTCCCAATGCTCGCACCACTTCACGGGGTTGCCGAAATCGAAGCTAACCAGCCGATCGTGCGCGATGCGTTCGCGCGATGTCGCGATGTTGCGGATCATGATGCCGCCTCCCTGAGCCAAGGGCTGCGCACCCCTCTGTGCGCATTCGGACGATAGACGAAGCTTCGCTGCGACCGCTTGATGCAGGTCAATTCCGTCAACGGTCGCTATGATTCATGGAGATTCTCGCCATCCGCTGGGGGCCATCCTGTCGCCGCTCGATCCTCTCCTGAAGCGCACCCGCATCGCGTACTTCTCAATGGAGATCGCGATCCGGCCGGAAATCCACACCTATGCCGGCGGGCTGGGTATCCTGGCGGGCGACACGGCACGTTCCTGCGCCGATCTCGGGCTGCCGGTGGTCTTCGTCACGCTCCTGAGCCGCGGCGGCTATTTCCAGCAAAGCTTCGCCGACAATGGCGGGCAGGTCGAGAAGCCCGATTGGTGGGATCCCGCGACTCATTGCACCGCCCTGCACGCGATGGTCGCAGTGGAGATCGCCGGCCGCACCCTCTGGATTCGCCCGTGGCTCTATCTGCACGCGCCGGCGCACGGCCATCCGACGCCGATCATCCTGCTCGATACCGACGTCGAGGCGAATGCCGAGAGCGATCGGACGTTGACGCATTATCTGTACGGCGGCGACGAGGAATATCGCCTGAAGCAGGAGATCGTGCTCGGCATCGGCGGCATCCGCACATTGCGGGCGCTCGGCTTTGATCCGCATACTTATCATCTTAACGAGGGCCACGCCGCGCTCTTGACGCTCGAGCTGCTGAACCACTGGAAGGTGCCGCCAGAGGAGCGAATCAAGGACGAGGAGCCTTACGACATCGCCGAGGTCCGAGCCCGCTGCGTGTTCACGACGCACACGCCCGTAGAGGCCGGACATGACCGGTTCGGGTATGAGCTCTTCGATCGCCTGCTGCCCGATTTGGTCGAACTCGACACGCTGAAGCGTCTCGCCGGCACCGACGATCTCAATATGACCCGACTGGCGCTCAATCTTGCCGACTATGTCAACGGGGTCGCCCGCCGACATGCCGAGACGACCCGGCACATGTTTCCCGGCTATCATATCCATGCCGTGACGAACGGCGTGCATGTCGGCACCTGGACGCATCCGGCATTGGCCGCCCTGTACGACCGGGAAATCCCCGCCTGGCGGCACGAGCCGGAGCTGATGATCCGTGCCTTGCAGCTCGACGAGGCGGCGCTGTGGGCCGGGCATCAAGCCGCCAAGGCCGACCTCCTCCGGCTGGTCAAGGACGTCGCCGGCACGGCGCTCGATCCCGAAGCGATGGTCATCGGCTTTGCGCGGCGCATGACGGACTACAAGCGGCCGCTGCTGCTGTTTCAGGATATCGAGCGCCTCGCGGCACTGGCCGGCCGGCACCGATTCCAGATCGTGCTGGCCGGCAAGGCCCATCCGCACGACCAGGCAGGACGCGAGGCGATCCGCCGGCTCCATGACGTTGCGCGCCGGCTCGCCGGGCCTGTCTCCTGCGTCTACCTGCCCGGCTACGACATGCAGATCGCCGCTACGCTCGTCGCCGGCGTCGATCTCTGGCTGAACACGCCGCTGCCGCCGATGGAAGCCTCGGGTACCAGCGGCATGAAGGCCGCCATCAACGGCGTGCTCAATCTCAGCGTGCTCGACGGCTGGTGGATCGAGGCCTGCATCGAAGGCGTCACCGGCTGGTCGATCGGCGACGGCGATGCCGGTGCCGGCGATGCGCAGGCGCTCTACGACAAGCTCGAGACGACCGTCCTGCCGCGGTTCTACGACGATCCCGCCGGCTGGCGGCGCATGATGAAACAGTCGATCGCGAATATCGGCGCCTATTTCAACACGCACCGCATGATGCGGCGCTACGTCGTGGAGGCGTATCTGCGGTAACAGCCGGCGAGCTACTCCGCGGCCTGGGTGATGCCGGCGCCTGCCCGCTCCGCAGCTGCGGCCGTGCGGAACATGCCGATCAGGCTCGCCGGGTTGACGCTGATCGAATCGATGCCGAGGCCGACGAGATAGCGCGCAATATCGGGGTAGTTCGCCGGCGCCTCGCCGCAGATCCCGACATGCCGCCCGTGCCGGTGTGCGCCGGCGACCGTCAGGCGGAACATTTCCAACATACCGGGGTCGCGCTCGTCGAAATCGAAGGCAACCACCTCCGAGTCCCGGTCGACGCCGAGCGTCAGCTGGGTGAGATCGTTCGAGCCGATGGAGAACCCGTCGAACAGCTCGGCGAAGGCGTCGATCTGGATGACGTTGTTCGGAATTTCGCACATCACGTAGATCTCGAGCCCCGCCTCGCCGCGCGCGAGCCCGTGCTTCGCCATCTCGCCGAGAACCAGGCGCGCCTCGTCGATACGCCGGCAGAACGGCACCATGATCTTGAGATTGGTCAGGCCCATGTCGCGGCGCACCCGCGCCAGCGCCTGGCATTCGAGCGCGAAGCCCTCGGCATAGGCGGGATGGGCGTAGCGGGATGCGCCGCGGAAGCCCAGCATCGGGTTGGCCTCGAGCGCTTCGAAGGCGATGCCGCCGCACAGGCTACGGTACTCGTTGGTTTTGAAGTCGGAGAGCCGGACGATCACGGGCTTCGGGTAGAACGCCGAGGCAATGGTACCGACCCCCTCCGCGAGCCGTTCCACGAAATACTCGGCGCCGTCGACAAACCCTCTGGTCAACCGTTCGATGCGCTTGCGGTCCCGCTCCGACACCCGCTCCGGGTGGACCAGGGCCATGGGATGGATCCCGATGTGCTCGCTGATGATGAACTCCAGCCGTGCGAGGCCGACGCCATCGTTCGGCAGCATGGCCGTGGCAAACGCCAAGTCCGGATCGCCGAGATTGGTCATGATATGCGTTTGCGGCCGGCCAATTGTGTCGAGCGGCGTCTTGGTCACGGCGAAGTCGAGCCGGCCGTCATAGACATGTCCCGCGTCGCCCTCGGCACAGCTTACCGTGACCGTCCGGCCCGTCGTCAGCGCCGCAGTCGCGCCCGCCGCACCCACCACTGCCGGCACGCCGAGCTCGCGGGCGACGATGGCCGCGTGGCAGGTCCGCCCGCCCCGGTTGGTCACAATGGCCGCCGCAGTCTTCATCACCGGTTCCCAATCGGGACTGGTCGTGTCGGCGACCAGCACCTCGCCGGCGCGGAAGGTCTGGAGATCATGAAGGCTCGCGACGACGCGCGCAGCGCCCTGGCCGATGCGTTCGCCAATCGCGCGGCCGGTGACGAGAATCGGCCCCTTCGCCTTCAGCGTGTAGGTCTCAACCGTCGTCTGAGAACGACGCGAGGCTACCGTCTCCGGCCGCGCCTGGACGATGTAAAGGAGCCCGTCATCGGCATCCTTCGCCCATTCGATGTCCATCGGCACCGGATGCCCCGCCAGATCCGAGTAATGGCGCTCGATCGCGATCGCGGCGCCGGCGAGCTCGAGCACTTCGGCATCGCTTATGCAGAACTTCTCCCGCTCGGCGCGGCCGGTGCGGAGGTTCCGCGTGCCGCCGCCGCGGCGGCCGCCATAGACCATCCGCAGCTGCTTGCGCCCGAGCGAGCGGCGCAATACCGTGCGGTAGCCCTGCTCGAAGGTCGGCTTGTGGACGTAGAATTCGTCCGGGTCGGCGCGGCCCTGCACGATGTTCTCGCCGATCCCGTAGACGCCTGTCACCAGGACGACGTCGCGGAAGCCGGACTCCGTGTCCAGCGTGAACATCACGCCGCTCGACGCCCGATCCGCAGCCACCATCTTCATGATCCCGACCGACAAGCCGATCTTGAAATGGTCGAAGCCGTTGTCGATCCGGTAGGCGATGGCACGGTCGGTGAAGATCGACGCCATGCAGCGGCGGCACGCGTCATAGACGCCGGCTGCGCCGCGGACGTTGAGGTAGCTCTCGTGCTGGCCGGCGAAGCTCGCCGTCGGCAAGTCCTCGGCGGTGGCGGAGCTGCGCACGGCAACCGCAACGCGGTCGCCGTATTGGCGCTCCAGACGCCGATAGGCCTCGCACACCGCATGGCGCAGCCAAGCCGACCCGCTGGCCCGGTAGACGATCCCGCGCGCTGCATCGGCGCGCCGGGCAAGGTCGCACACGTCCGACTTGTCCAGCCCGTCGAGCAGTCGATGCAGCTCGGCCCATGATCCAGCCTCCGTGAGGAGCCGGCGGTAGGCGTCGGCGGTCACCGCAAACCCGTTCGGAACCCGGATGCCTTTCGCCGCCAAGGCCGAATAGAGCTCGCCCAGCGAGGCGTTCTTGCCGCCGACGGACGCAACGTCGGGCGACCTCAATCCGTCGAACCACCGCACGCAGGAGCCATCCGCGGACATTGTTCCCTCCCGAGCCGAATCTGCGAGAACCATGGGCGGGACCGCGGGCAAACCGATTGATCTCCGTCAATCCGCGCGTCGTACGGGATCCTATCCTCGCCGCCCGATGGTCCGGCCTGTCCGGACGCAAGAACGACACGGGCGTTCAAATGCGACTGGGCATCATGACAAGCGGCGGCGACTGTCCCGGCCTCAACGCCGCGATCCGGGCCGTCGTACGACGGGCCGGCCTGACCTATGGCTGGACCGTGATCGGGATCCGGCGGGGCGCCCATGGGCTGATGGACCGCCCGGTCGACGCGGACACTCTCGACGCCCGCAGCCTTGGTGCCGCGACGTTGCGGCAGGGCGGGACGCTCCTGGAAACCGTCAGCACCGGCGACCCCTTTGCGTATCCGATGGGAGATGGCCGCGTTGTCGACCGCTCGGCCGAGGCGGTCGCGGGGCTGCACAAGCTCGAGATCGGCGCGCTCATCTGCATCGGCGGCGACGGCTCGCTGCGGATCATTCGCCGCCTGGCGCTGGCGGCCGATCTCCCGCTTCTCTATGTGCCCAAGACCATTGACAACGACGTGCCGCTCGCCGGTCGTTGCATCGGCCACGACACGGCGGTCGCAACGGCGACCGACGCGGTCGATCGCCTTCACGATGTCGCCGCCAGCCAGCGTCGGGTCATGGTTCTCGAGGTCATGGGACGCGATGCCGGTCATATCGCGCTGGCAGCGGGGATCGCCGGCGGCGCCGATGCGATCCTTGTGCCGGAGATCCCGTTTGCCCTCGAACGTGTGACACTCCCGGTCGATTGGGCCGGCGGCATGGTCGTGGTCGCGGCGGAAGGTGTCCGCGACAGTGACGGCCAGCGGCTGGGCGCTGCCGGGATCGCGGACGCGCTCGGCCGCCTGGCGGGCCGCGACAGCCGCGGCATGGTGCTCGGCCACCTCCAGCGCGGCGGCTCGCCCGTCGCAACCGACCGGATCATCGCCTCGGCGCTGGGGACCGCGGTGGTCGATCTCGTCGCGGCCGGCCGGCGCGACTGCATGGTCGCATGGACAGGCGAGCACGTGGTTGACCTGCCTCTGAGCACGGTTCC
>DATGFU010000211.1:0-1613 GCA_035308865.1 Allostellaceae bacterium
GAATTTCTGGATGTTGCCCTTGTGCACGAGGGTGACGCTGCGGCGCTTGTTGCCGATCGCATAGAGGAGCGCCGCGCGGATCAGCCGCTCCGAGCCCTCCTTGGAGACCGGCTTGATGCCGATGCCGGAAGTCTCGGGGAATCTGATCTTCGCGTAGGCCTTGGGGAAGGCCTGACGAAACAGATCGAGAAACTTGCGGTTGTCGGGGGTGCCGGTCTCGAACTCGATTCCGGCATAGATGTCCTCCGTGTTCTCGCGAAAGATCACCATATCGACCTTCTCCGGGTGCTTCACCGGCGAAGGCACGCCTTTGAACCAGCGCACCGGGCGCACGCAAGCATACAAATCCAGCATCTGTCGGAGCGCGACGTTCAGCGAACGGATGCCGCCGCCGACCGGCGTGGTCAGCGGGCCCTTGATCGACACCAGGTACTCACGGCAGGCCGCGACCGTCTCATCCGGCAGCCAGGTGTTGAAGAGCTTGTTGGCCTTCTCCCCGGCATAGATCTCCATCCAGTGGATGCGGCGCTTGCCGCCGTAGGCGCGTGCTACCGCGGCGTCCATGACGCGAACGCTGGCGCGCCAGATGTCAGGTCCGGTGCCGTCGCCCTCGATGAACGGAATGATCGGGTTCTCGGGGACCTGGAGCTCACCGTTGTGAAGCACGATCTTCGCGCCCTCACGGGGCGGTGCGACCGCGGGGCTGACAGCCGTCGACATGAGATTTCTCCTGGAAATGGACCGGCGATACTCGGCCCGCCGGCCGAGGAAATGCTAGCACAGGGCCGCTCGGCGGGCCGGGAGCGTGCTGAATCACCTCGGCGTGTGAGAGACTGGCCGCGACCTGCGTCCGGGGGCGGCGGCGGAACGAGCCACAAATGTCCGAGGTCAAGAACACAAGCAAGAGTGCGAGCGGGCCGGCGAAGACCTCGATACTGCGCCAGATGTGCGCCGTGCGGCCGATCGATCCTGCGCCGGCGGGCAAGAGCCGCCTGAAGCAGGTGCTCTCGGCACGGGCGCTCATCGCTATCGGTCTCGGCAGCACGATCGGCTCCGGTATCTTCGTGCTGACGGGTACGGTCGCCGCCAATCACACCGGTCCCGCGATCACGCTCTCGTTGCTGATCGCCGCATTTGGCGGCGGGCTCGCGGCGCTGTGCTATTCGGAGTTCGCGACATTCCTGCCCGTGCCAGGCAGCGCTTACAGCTACACCTATGCGACCCTCGGTGAGGCGCTAGCCTGGTTCATCGGCTGGAACCTGCTGCTCGAGTACGCGATCTCGGCGTCCGCCGTGGCGGTGAGCTGGTCGGCCTATGTCGTGAGCCTGCTCGCCGACGCGCACATCCACCTGCCCCAAGTTCTCGTCAACGCCCCGATCGGGCTCGATGCACACGATCACATTAAGCCGACCCACGCATGGATCAACATCCCTGCCGTGCTGATCATCGCCGCCATGACGGCGCTGCTCTACGTCGGCGTCCGCGGTTCGGCGGGCGCCAATAGCTTCATGGTAGCCATCAAGGTCGGCGTGATCGTCATCGTCGTGGTCGCGGGCCTGAGCTACGTCGACCCCACGAACTGGCATCCATACGTGCCACCCAACACCGGGATC
>DATGFU010000212.1:0-3448 GCA_035308865.1 Allostellaceae bacterium
GCCTTGGCGGCGTCGGCGAACTGCTTCACCGGATCGGCGCCCTGCGGCAGCGTCGGCTGCTGGTTGATGACCTGCCGCTCCAGCTCGGCCGCGATGCGCATGCCCATTTGGGTGAGCGAGCGCAGGATGCCGAGCAGCTCGGCGGCGGGATCGGGCGCGGGCGGCTCGTCGGGGGCGGCGGCGGTGTCCATGGGGCGGGATTAGACGACGGGAGCGGGCGGGTTTCAGGGCGGACAGATGACAGGCCTAATGGGGGGTCGCTTGGTCGTTCAGCGACGGTTACACTCGCTTAGAGCGTTGACGGCTGTGGCCTCGGTCTCGCGCGGTTTCGCGGCGGAGGCAACGGCGCTGGGAAGAGTCGAGCGTAGCGGCGTCGAAGTTCCCGCAATTCCGATGTATAAGGAGAAGTAGATAATGGATTCAGCTCTTTACCTTTTGAATTCTTACGGATTTTTAATTGTCCTCCTCTTGTTCATCCTTACAATGATTTTTTTTCAAAAAGTCATGGGGAAGAGCCCTCAACCATCAGGTCGAAATCCGTGGCGAGATGGCGCGGCAAGTGGAACTCCTGGAACGTATTGCCTTCGCGCTTGAAAAGCGCTGAAAACCATCTATCGTGCCGCCGCTCCCTAAACGTAATGTCGCAGTTCTATGACTAAGTCAGCAGATTCTTTGCTTGAACTTACTCATATGAATAGAGGGGTTATCTTCTACCATTTGAACGACGAGCGAGCGTTCTTTGAATGGTTGGGACGAATTCCTTGTGTAGAAAGTTATAAGGATGAAGGCGGGAGAGGACTCGTCGTCCATCTCAAGCGTAAGCCTCGGAAGGACGAACTCCGAGAATTCCTTGCGATATGCCGACGATACGGCGTCGACATGCGGCAACTCGCAAAGTTCGAGACCGCCGCCAACCGGCGATGGTTTCGCGACCCTCAAAAGTATTGGTATGAAGCCGTATTCGGCAGTTCTGATCAATCCGAGGGATAGCACGCTCCGGGCTTCATGCTACGACATCAGCCGCTGATTGCAGCGTCTCGTCATGTTGCGCCTACGCTGGTCAGACAGCGAGGGCCGTCGAGGGTGTCGCCGAACTTCGAGGCGCCTTCTTCGACTATCGACCCGATGACTCGTTCAGTTGCACAGCAGTTCGTATAAGCCCCTTGAACGCCTCCGCGTCGATGGTCTCGCCCTCGCGGATATCAATAGCGCGCCTTGTACCGCCATCCAGGCTGGAGTCGAACAGGCCCGACGGGTCGGCGAGCGCGGAGGGAATATATCCCCCCTTTTCTCCCCCCGAGCCCCTGACTCCCCGCCCGGCAACTGCCCGTCGAGCCCCCCGCGACTGTCGGGTCTATCAGATTTCGCGTTTCGCGTGCGTGGTCAGCAGGGCGTCCAGCATTTCCGACCGGCAGCGAAAATTCGTCGCCTTCAGGCGTGCGAACCCCGCAGCCAGATCGGTCAGCCCCCGCCGGGCCGCGAGGTCAAGCAGACCGATCGTGCCGACCGTCTCGAGACCCTGTGCAAGCGCCGCCGCAACGCCGCGGCGGTCGTCCATCAGGACCAGATCGGCGCGCAGCGACAGCGCAAGCGCAATGGCCGCGCGTTCTCCATCGTCGAGTCTGGGCAACGGCAATGCGGCACCCGGCAGGGTCGGAAACACCTTCAGCCACGCGGGGCCGGCCGAAAGCCAGTCGCGAACGACAGGCGGCGAGTGCGGGTGGGTGAGTTCGTCCCGTACGGTCTCCGGCACGGACACGGTTTCAAATAGAATAGGAAGCAGACCGATTTCGCCGATCAACACGAGATAGTGAAGCGGACTCGTATCGGCGACAACGACCCGCACGGCGCATCAAAGGCCGAGGCGGTCGAAAGCCTGCCGTTCGCGTTCGAGATCGGCCATCGTATAGGGCTCGAAGACGCCGTGCTCCTTAAGGAAATGGTCCAGCTCGTCGAGAACCTGGAACCCAAGCATGCGGCGCAACTCGGGCTTCGTCAGCCGGCCATGACGGTAGGCATCGGCGGCGAGCGCCTCCAGCGCCTGTCGTTCGACATCGCCGGCTGCGCTCAGGCGCTCGGCGAGGTCGTCGGGGATGCGAAGCACGAGATTCATTTGTTGAGCCTACCATGAAGAGGGGCCGCCGCGCATGCGCCCTCACCCGATCTCCTTCAAACACCACTCCACGAAGCGGCTCGCCCCGCCCTCCATCGGCATGTACGGGCCGGGCTCGAACCAGCGGGAGTTCACGCCCTGCTGGTTCAGCTCGATGATCCGCTTGTCGGCGAGGCTGGTGACCCGCCACATCCAGGTCAGCCGTTCGAGATCGTAATCGACGCCTTCGCGGGCGTCGCCGCGGACCAGCCAGATCACCTCCATCTCGGTCTCGTCGACCGTCCGCGGCACGAAGCGGTAGATCAGCCCGTGATCGGGATAGGCGAGGAAGGTGCTGGTCGGGCCGACATCGAAGAAGGTGACGCCGCCGTCGTAATCGGTGAAGCCGCCCATCAGCGGCGCGACCGGGCCGCCATCCTCGGAGCCGCTGACATAGCCCTCGTAGAGCGAGGACCGCATGGCGTCGGCCGCCTCCTCGCCCGGCGCCGCCTGCTCGGCCCAGCGGTCGAGCTCGAGGATGCGGACGCCCAGCCGTGCCGCGCGGTCGCGGACGGTCCGGTCGATCTCGCGGTTGAGCGCGTCCGGCCGGGCGAAGACGTGGAAGCGGGAATACTCCTGATGCGCCGGGGCGCAATGGTAGCATTCCATGTAGTTCTCGACCGCGAGCTTCCAGTTGGCCGCAACCTTGTAGGTCTCGCGGAACGCCACCCGCGCGTCGCCCCAGCCGTAGGGCCGCGCGGTGCCGGCGAGCGCCTCCTCGACATGGGCGAGGCCCAGCGGCGCATCGGTGAAGGCGATGAAGACGAGCCCCTCGATCACGCGGAGCGGCAGGGTCTTGAGCCCGTAGGCGCTGCGGTCGAAATCCTCGGGCATCTGCCGCGCCGCCCGGAGCGATCCGTCGAGACCGTAGCTCCAGGCATGGTAGGGGCACGAGAAGCCGCCGCCCTTGGCTCGACCCTCCGCCTCGGTGCAGACGCGCGAGCCGCGGTGGCGGCAGACATTGAGCAGCGCCCGCAACGCGCCGTCCTGGCCGCGCACCAGGATCACCGATTCGCGGCCGATCTCGACCGTGAAGAAATCGCCCGGCTCGGGCGCCATGCTGGCATGGCCGGCGCAATGCCAGTGGCGCAGCGCGAACCGCGCCATCTCGCGCTCGAAGATCGCCGGGTCGGTGTAGAAGCGCCGGTCGAGCGCCAGACCCTTGCGGTGCGCGGCGATGGCGTCGGCGAGCGGCGCGGCGGCGTCATTGGTGATGAAGTCGGGCATGGGTCACTTCCCTCGCAGGCCCCTCTCCGCCCTTCAGGGGGGAGAGGGAGGGGCCCGTCGCGCGAGCGA
>DATGFU010000213.1:0-12061 GCA_035308865.1 Allostellaceae bacterium
CAAGAAGAGCGCGACCGGCGGCTGTTCAGGATGGGCATCCACGCCCGAGACGATCACCCCGAGGACTCCCGCGGCCACGAAGAACGGTATCGCCGCAAGCATGACGCACATATAGACCGCGAAATAGAGCCCGATGGCGATCGCCGCCATCGTCCCGGGCTTCAGATCGCTGCCGAAGCGCACGCCGCCGATGGACGTATGGCGCGCCATGTAGCGGAACTCGTAGAGCCCGTACCAAACCATGCCCACGAACAACCCCATGTAGCCTACGAAGATGGACATGAAGCCCGGCATCATGACCTGCACCAGCCGCGCCGCCTCTTCGGGCGTGGGATCGGGGTTGGGGCCGAAGCGCACGGCGGCGACGCCGACCACCACCGCGCCGATGACGAGCGCCAGCAGCGGCAGATGGAACGAGCAGAGCCACGGCACGACCAGCGGCGACGACTTGCCGTCGAACCGCATATCACGGTCGCCGAAGCGCGAGCAGTTCGTGGCATAGCGAGTCTGCGCGATCCGCATCCACGGCACCGCACCGCCGATGGTCAGGATGCTGGCGGCGACGCCGAGCAGCGTGATCCCGAGATACCGCCAGGTCGAACCTTCGAGCCCGCCGCGGATGCCCCGCCACGAGGTCCGCGACAGCCGGTAGCGCCGCGCCCGGAACAGCGCCACCGGGATCAGCACGAAGAGGATCGTCAGCTGGATTGCGAGCAGGACCAGCGGACCCCACACCGTCGTCTGGGCGTAGACCTCGACGACGCCGTAAACCAGCCCGAGCGGCACGAGGATCGACAGAAAGGCCAGGAAGCCCATGAACAGCTCGCCGCCGGTGCCGGTATATTCCAGCGGGTCGCCGTCGACGACGACCGAGCCCCACCAGTACCGGCGCATCGCCGCCCGGGCCCAGAAGCGGTAGATGCCGAGCGTCACGAGCGTCAGCAGCGCGTTGCGGATCAGAATATTGAGGAGACCCCCGGCATCGGCGAAGCGGATGATCCGCGGCGCGGGCGGCGGCGGGCTCGGTGGCATGGACTGGATATCTACGGCGGCCACGGCGCACCCCGGATGTGCTCAGGCTATCAATCGCCAGTATAGCAGCCGGAACCGGAAGCGGGCAGCCTGCGAGATTACCGAATTCAAAATCCGTCACCCGCCGCGGCAGGCGTCTCATCTCTGCACGGTTCTCCCGCTTCAGGCCTCAGCCCGATACGCCGACGGAGGTCCGACCTGGGGCAGCGACGTGGCGATCCCGCGGCAGCGTGGATGAAGGGCCTCACCTCCTTGACGAGGATATCGTGTACCCCCATTATGGGGGTGTGACCGAGAAGCGCCGAGCCCACTACTTATTGACGGAGATCCGTGCCGCATTCTGTGATTCTATGACGCTTAATAGGACTTACACCTCCAAGACGGGTGCATCGGCGCTCGGGATGACAGACGCGGATGTCGTCGGCGTGATCCAAAGCTTGACCAACCGCGACCTGCACAAGTCGATGACGTCGCTCCACGATCGTTCCGTTTGGCAGGACGTTTATCTGCCGACGTGGAATGGCGTTGGTCTTTACGTGAAATTCACCGTCGATGCACAGGGCAACTATCTGCTTATTAGCTTCAAGGAGGCAACCGAATGACGCGAACTCCTAGGGACTATCCCGAGACGATCATCAGCGCCGAAAGCGGACGTCCGATGAAGCGCGGCGAAAAGCTGATGCTCATCACTGTTGAGGGCCAGACATTCTCCTACCGGCAGCCGGGCTGGTGGTGCAGCCTTGAGGATCCGGACGACATGGACGGTCAACTCGTCGATGACGACAATCTGGTTGCCGAGCTTGCCCTGCGGACGGCGGAAGCGATCGTCAAGGGCGAGGAATTCCCGCCGGCCTTGGTCCGGGCGATCAGGCTTCAGACCGGGCTCAGCCAGCGCGCTGCGGGTGAAGTGTTCGGCGGCGGCCCGAAATCATTCGAGAAGTACGAGTCCGGCGAGATTCGGCCGTCCGAGCCGATGAAGCGCTTGCTCAGGCTTGCCATGGTGCGCCCCGACTTGTTCCGGCGTGGTGAAGGCCTGCCCGACGCAGCCGATGCAGCCCTTATTCAGAAAACGCTTCAGGAAGCGCGCCTCGACAGACTCTACGCCCCGCTCTTCGAGAAGAGGAAGTTCCAAGCGGCGTGAAAGGGAACGACGAAAAGCTGCGGTAACGCAGCATAAAGCCGTTGACGCGCGGCGGTACACCACCGCACGCATTTCCACGACGTGACCCTATGGGAAGGCGGCCGGCAGTCCTTCCACCTACAGGCGCTTCACCCCGCCGGCCTCACGATGGCCCGGCGGCCGAGCGTGCGGGCCAGCGCATCGAACCGCCGCTGCACGGCCTCGCCGGTGTAGATCGCCGTGTGCTCCGGGACTTCGAGCACCAGCGTGCTGTCTTCCTGCGACAGCCGCGTCTCGCCCAGCAGGCCGGGGGCGCCGCCGGTAAGCGTGTAGGCAAGCCGGAACGCCTGCCCGATCGCGCGGGCGCGCACCAGCGCCTCGTCGGTAATGAGCCGACGGACGCCCGCAATGGTCGGGTCCTCGGCGCCGCCGCCGTAGCGGGCGTGCAGCACCGAGGCAACGAAGACGCGGCCGGCGTGGTCGAGCCCCGGCACCGGCATTCTCAGGCACCGCGTGAAGGCCTGCTCGGCACGATAGTCGGGGTGCTCGTTCCATCCGAGGTCCGACAGCAGCGCCGCGCCGTGCGACAGCCGACGCTCGGCGGGATCCTGGTCGGGGAAGAGGCTGCGGCACCAGCGCAGCAGCTCCTCGCCGCCCGCGCCGAAACGCGGATTGGCCTCGGCCATCTGCTGCGCCGCCACGAGCAGCGGATCCTCCGCCTGCTCCGCCGCCGAGAGCTGCGCAAAGAGATACCCCTCGCGCAGGCCGAACACGCTGAACACGATCGAGGACGGCTGGATCACCCAGAGCAGCCGGTGGAGAACATAGGCCGCGATCGGGATCGCCTCCAGCCGGCGCCGCGAGACGGCCGCCATGCGCTCGAGCGAGCGCCGCGACTGCCGGTCGACCACATCCAGGAAGGACTCGGCGTCGGACCGGCCGATCACATAGTGCTGGATGATATGCAGCGGGTAGTCGACCTGCTCCATGTGAACGCGGGCGAGCGCCCGCCACGTCCCGCCGACCGCATAGAACGGCTTGCCGCGGCCGCGCGGCAGCCACGGAATGGTCTTGAGCTGGGCGTCGATCTGGGCACGCGGCCTGACGAGGTCGCCGGAGTCCTGGGCCATCCGCAGCGGCCCGATCGGCAGGCTCGCCACCGCCCCGGTCGAGACCGGGGCAGTGATCGCCAGCTCGAGGCTGCCGCCGCCCAGATCGCCGGTGATCCCGTCGGCATCCGGAATGCCTGCCCGCACCCCGGCCGCACCGAGTCGCGCCTCTTCGAGCCCGTCGATCACCTTGATCCGGATATCGCAGCGCTGCTCGATCTCGGCGACGAACTCGCGCCCATCGGAAGCGTCGCGCACCGCGGCGGTTGCCAACACCTCGAGCCGCTTCACGCCCAGGCGGCGGGCCAGCAGCACGAAGCGCTCGACATTGTCGCGCGCCAGGACCACGCCGTCGGGATTGAGCCGTCCGGTCTCGTCGAGCCCGCGGCCGAGCGCGCACATCACCTTCTCGTTGAACAGCACAGACGGCGCACGGCTGAGTCTGTCGTACAGCATCAGGCGCAGCGAGTTCGAGCCGACGTCGATGACGCCGACCATCGACTTCTGTCGCTCGGCCAATGCTTCCAGTCCCGGCACGGGTGCCTTCCGCACCGCGGCGCCGGTCATGCCGCGAGTCATGCGTTGTCGAGGACCAGCCTGGGGGCACCGTGCGGCTTCGGCGCGGCGGAGCCGCGGCCGGACAGCGACGGGTTGGTCATGAAGTAGTTCTGGGCATTGACCGAGCCCGGCCCGTGCGGCACCCGCGTGTAGACGCCGTCGGAGCCGAGCGTCCAGCTCTGCGCCTCGTCCTTCAGATTCTCGACCAGGATCTCGTCGAGGACCTGCTGATGCACGGTCGGGTTCTCGATCGGCACCAGGGTCTCGACCCGTCGGTCGAAATTGCGCTGCATGATGTCGGCCGAGGCGATGAACACCTTGGCGTTGCGGCTGGGCAGCGCCTCGCCGTTGCCGAAGGCGTAGATCCGCCCGTGCTCGAGGAAACGCCCGACGATGCTCTTCACCCTGATATTGTCGGACAGGCCGGGCACGCCCGGCCGCAGGCAGCAGATGCCGCGCACGACCGCCTCGATCTTCACCCCCGCCTGCGAGGCGCGATAGAGCGCGTCGATCACGGTGGCGTCGACCAGCTGGTTCATCTTGCCCCAGAACGTCGCCGGCCGTCCGGCCTTGGCGTGGCCGATCTCGGCCTCGATCAGTTCGAGCAGCCGATGACGCAGGTTGATCGGCGCGATGGAGATCTTCTCCAGCTTCTCGGGGGTGGCGTAGCCGGTGATGTAGTTGAACAGCCGGGCCGCGTCGCGGCACAGCGCCGGGTCGACCGTGAAGAAGCTGAGATCGGTGTAAATCTTGGCGGTGATCGGGTGGTAGTTGCCCGTGCCGAAATGCACGTAGCTCCTGAGCCCGCCGGCCTCGCGCCGCACCACCAGGCTGACCTTGGCGTGCGTCTTCATCTCGACGAAGCCGTAGACCACCTGGACGCCGGCGCGCTCCATGTCACGTGCCCAGCGGATATTCGCCTCCTCGTCGAACCGCGCCTTGAGCTCGACGATGGCGGTCACGGACTTGCCCGCCTCGGCCGCCTCGATGAGCGCACGGACGATCGGGCTGTCATTCGAGGTGCGGTAGAGCGTCTGCTTGACCGCGACCACGTCCGGATCGCGCGCCGCCTGCCGGAGGAACTGCACCACCACGTCGAAGCTTTCGTACGGGTGATGGACGACGATGTCCTTGTGGCGGATGGCGGCGAAGCAGTCGCCGCCGAAATCGCGGATGCGCTCCGGGAACCGCGCGTTATAGGGGACGAATTTGAGGTCGGGCCGCTCGTCGATGATGAGCTGGCTCAGATTCGCGAGGCCCAGCAGCCCGTCCAGCTTCAGCACGTCGTCGGATGCCGCGTCGACCTTTTCGGTCAGAAGGTGGCACAGATCCTCTGGCATGGTGGCAGCTACGCCGAGATGGATGATGTGGCCGCGGCGGCGGCGCTTGAGCGCCGTCTCGAACAGCCGCACCAGATCCTCGGCCTCTTCCTCGACCTCGATGTCGCTGTCGCGGATGATCCGGAACGCGCCCTGCCCCAGCACCTCGAAGCCCGGGAAGAGCCGGTCGAGGAACATGCCGACCGCCTGCTCGATTGGGATCATGCGGATATCGGCGCCGGGCAGGCGGATGAAGCGCCGCGCATTGGCCGGCATCAGCAGGATTGCCTGCATCCGCTTGCCGTCGGCCTGCCGCTTGAGGTGCAGGGCCAAGCCGAATCCCAGGTTCGAGATGAACGGGAACGGGTGCGCCGGATCGACCGCCAGCGGCGTCAGCACCGGGAAGATGTCCGCCATGAACCGGTCGTGCAGCCACGACCGTTCCTCGTCGGTCACGTCGTCCGCGCGCAGCACTTCGATATGCGCGGCCTTCAGCTCGGTGCGCAGACGCCGGTAGCACTCCTGCTGCGCGTGCATCAGCGCGCTCACCTTCTGGTGCACGGCGGCCAGCTGCTGCACCGGCATCAGCCCGTCCTGGCTCAGCGTCTCGACTCCGGCGGTCACCTGGCCGCGCAGGCCGGCGACACGGACCATGTAGAACTCGTCGAGATTGTTCGCCGAGATCGACAGGAACCGCAGCCGCTCGAACAGCGGATGCTCGCGGTTGTCGGCCTCCTCGAGGACGCGCTCGTTGAAGGCGAGCCATGACAGCTCGCGATTGATGAACTTCTCTTCGGGCGTCGGCTCGGTCCTTTTGCGCGCGGCATGGGCGCGGGGAGCGGGGGCTTTGGGGGCGGCGGCGACGGCCTCGGCGGCAGCGGATGGGGTCACGGGGATGCGTTCTCGATGGCAGGCGACGGCGCGGCACCGTAGCTCATCGAAACGTCACTGTCATGACACGAGAGCGTCGCGCAGGTGGTTGCTGCGGGTGCCACGCTACCGCGTGGCCTTCTGCAGGATCAGGTCCAGCGACGGCAGGAAGAAGCCGCGGGGCACGTCCAGCTTGAACCTCTCGAAGTTTTTCTCGACGTACCCGGCGAAGCCGATCTCGTCGAGATAGGGCCGGGCGACCAGCGGGTTCCTTCCGTCGTCGAGCACGCGCAAATTCTCCAGGCCGATCGCCAGATCGAACTCGTGGTAGCTGATCCCGCGGCCCCAGCGGTAAAGCAGCTCGATGTCCGCCGGCGACGGATGGTTCACGTCCACACCGGAGAAAGCATGCGCGTAGTCGGCCCGCTTGCAGCGCGGCGCGTAGCGGACCGCCAGCTCGACCGGCAGAAGCTGCGTGAACATCTCCCGCGAGGTGTGCCAGTCGAAGGGGAAGAGGCGGTTCGGGGTGAGCTGGGTCACCATGATCCCGCCCTCCTCCAGCACCGACCACGCGACCGTCAGGCAGTCGATCCGCTCGTCGATCGTCATGTGCTCGAGCGTCGCCACCAGGATGACCACGTCGTGGCGGCGCCCGAACATCTCGAATCGCGGGTCGCCCGCATGGCCCTCGCGTGCCCCTGCGGTCCAATCGGCCGACAGGTGGTGGAAGCGGACGCGCTCGTCCATCCCAAGCAGGTCGAGCCGGATCCGCGCGCAGTCGAGGGCCGCCGGGTTGATGTCGAGCGACTCGAGCTGCGCGCCCTGCGCCGCCAGCGCCGCGCTCGCGGAGCCGGTGCCGCAGCCGATCTCCAGAATTCGGCTGCCCTGCAGCACCTTGTGCGGGGCGATCCACGGAACCAGGGTGCGCAGGCTCGTGATCATCCGGTTGCAAACATGGTCCTCGATATCCTGCTGCACGATCTCGCTCGCCAGCAGCTCCTCGGGCAGGTTCGGCATGTAGATCCGGCGGATCGAGTCGCGGAAAGCGGTCTTGTACGCCTCGGGATCGGCCGCGAAGGGCCAGGGCGGAGGCTGGCGGACCATGCGGCGATTGGCGCCGCGTTTGCGTGCGAATGGCCACATGTTCGGGAATCCCTCGTTGCCGGCCCGGCCTCCGCCGTGGCGCGATGATATCCATAGATCGTGGCCGAGCGACAGCGCCGGTGGGGAGGCGGGTATGGCGACCGGACCGTACTGTATCGTTTTCCCTTCAATCGCCGCCGCGTCTGTCCTATGTGTGGGTATCCTGACGCGATGATCGCCCATCCCGGCGATTCCTGCGGCCCTTCCGCGGATCGTTGCACACGGCCTGCCGAGAGTCTCCCGATGGCTAGACTTCCCGACCGTCCCGACCCATGACCCGGCGGGCGCGCAAGGATATGACGGCGCGGCGACCCCTCGCGGCCCTGGCGCTGGCGGGGCTGGCGGGCTGTGCCGTCGGCCCCGACTACCAGCGCCCGGACCTGCCGGCCGGCGCCGGCTACACGCCCGAGACTCTCGTCGCTTCGACGGCCGGCGGAGCGCCGGTACAGCGTTTCGAGTCGGGCACCGATGTCGAGGGCGAGTGGTGGGCGCTCTATCGCTCGCCCGAGCTCGATGCGCTGATCAGGCAGGCGCTCGCCGCCAATCCCGACCTGCAGGCGGCCCAGGCCGCGCTGCGCCAGGCGCACGAGAACGTGGCCGTCGCCGAGGGCGATTTCCTGCCGCAGATGGAAGGCACGCTCGGCGCCACCCGCGAGCGCGTCGGCGGGTCCTCCTTCGGCGTGCCCAACGCCCCGGCGACCCTGTTCTCGGTCTACAACGCCTCGGTCAACGTCTCCTACGTGCCGGACATCTTCGGCGGAACGCGGCGCGCGGTCGAGGCGAGCGCGGCCGACGAGGAATACTCCCGTTTCGAGCTCGAGGCCGCGGTGCTGTCGCTGACCGGCAACGTGGTGACCACTGCGGTGCAGGAGGCGTCGCTGCGCGCCCAGCTTGCCGCCACCGACGAGATCGCGGCAGCCGAGCGGCAGCAGCTGGACGTGGTGCGGCGGCGCTTCGATCTCGGCGGCGCCAGCCAGGCCGAGGTGCTGTCGCAGGAGGCGACCCTCGCCGCGACCGAGGCCAACCTGCCGCCCCTGAAGAAGCAGCTGGCCGCGATGCGGGCCCAGCTCGCCGTCTATGCCGGCAGGCCGCCCTCGGATGACGGCGCCGGGCAGTTCACCCTGGACGCGCTCGCCCTGCCGCAGACCCTGCCGGTCGAGCTGCCGTCGAAGCTGGTCGAGCAGCGCCCCGACATCCGCGCCGCCGAGGCACAGCTCCATGCCGCCAGCGCCCAGGTCGGCGTGGCGGTGGCGAACATGCTGCCGCAGATCAAGCTGACCGGCTCCTACGGCGACATGGCGGTCAAGCTCGGTTCCCTGTTCGACCCGGGCAACGCCGTCTGGAACATCGGCGCAAGCCTGACCCAGCCGCTCCTCGACGAGAACACGCTCCTGCATAAGAAGCGGGGCGCCGAAGCGGCTTTCGACCAGGCGGCGGCGCAGTACCGCAGCACCGTGCTGAAATCCTTCCAGGACGTGGCGAACGCGCTTCACGCCGTCGCCTTCGACGCCGAAACCCACGCCGCGGAGATCACGGCCGAGCGCGCCGCCGCCGACAGCTTGAAGCTGTCGCGCGAGCAGTACGCGCTGGGCGCCGTCGCCTTCCCCACCCTGCTCGATGCCGAGAAGTCATGGCAGCAGGCGCGGCTCGCCCTGGTTCAGGCCGAGGCCGCACGATACGCCGATGCTGCGGCGCTGTTCGCCGCGCTGGGCGGCGGCTGGTGGAACCGGCAGGCGCCGCCCGAAGCGGCCGACCAGCCCTACGAGGAGAAAGCGGGATGATCGTCGCCCCGGAACCTGACAACGATCGCCCCCGGGGGCGCGGACATATCGTTCTCTACGCACTCGCGCTGACGGTCGCGGCGCTGCTGCTGATCGCCGTCGTGGTCTTCAAGGGCATCATCCTGCCGCCGATCATCCGCAACGCCATCGCCACCCAGCCGCCGCCGACCCAGACCGTCTCGACCATCAAGGCGGCGTACGACGACTGGCAGCCAGAGCTTCGCGCGGTCGGGTCGCTGCGGGCCGTCAACGGCGCCGACATCGCCGCCGAGGTCGCCGGCATCGTCGCCTCGATCGAGTTCAAGTCGGGCGACGAGGTGCCGGCTGGCACCATTCTCGTGCGGCTGCGCGACGAGGACGATCTCGCGCGGCTCAAATCGCTGGAGACCCAGGCCGACCTCGCCCGCATCGTCGCCGAGCGCGACCGCAGGCAGCTGGCCGCCAAGGCGATCAGCCAGGCGACGCTCGACAATGACGAGGCGAGCCTGCGCAGCGCCCGGGCGCTGGCCGACGAGCAGCGCGCCATCGCCGCCAAGAAGCTCATCCGCGCGCCCTTCGCGGGCCGCGTCGGCATCCGCCAGGTCGATCTCGGCCAGTATCTCGCCGCCGGCACCGCGGTGGTGACGCTGCAGCAGCTCGACCCGATCTTCGTCGATTTCTCGGTGCCGCAGCAGGCCTACGACCGGATGAAGCCGGGCGCCGCCGTCACCCTCGCCGTCGACGCCTTCCCGGGCAAGACCTTCGCGGGCGAGATTGCGGCTGCCGATCCCAAGATCGACACCGCGACCCGCAACGTCCTCGTCCGCGCCACGCTGCACAATCCCGAGGGCAAGCTCATCCCCGGCATGTATGGCACCGTCACCATCGCCGCCGGCACGCCCGAGCGCTACCTGACCTTGCCGCAGGCGGCGATCAGCTTCAGCTCCTACGGCAACACGGTCTACGTGGTGGACGAGAAGGCGCCGGACGCCGCCGGGCACCGCCTTCTCGCGGCCCGCCAGACCTTCGTCACCACCGGCGCCACCCGCGGCGACCAGGTGGCGGTGCTCACCGGCATCAAGGAAGGCGAGCTCGTCGTCACCGCCGGCCAGATCAAGCTCCACAACGGCTCGCCCGTCGCGATCAACGACACGGTGCAGCCGACCAACGACCCGAACCCCAAGCCGGTGGAGAAGTAGAAGCGGCGGCGGCCCATTGACCCATTAGCGCGCAATGCGTATTTATACACATGGACAGCCGCGAGATCATTTCGAGGATCGAGGCCGACGGCTGGGTCCGGGTCGCCCAGAAGGGGAGTCACATGCAGTTCAAGCACCCGGCGAAACCGGGCCGGGTTACCGTGCCGCATCCTAGGAGAGATATCCCCACCGGCACGTTGCGCAGCATCGAGCGGCAGGCCGGTCTTCGCTTGAGGTAAGCCAATGGCCGATTACATCGCTTTAATCTACAAGGACGAGGACAGCGACTACGGCGTCTCCTTCCCGGATTTTCCGGGCTGCATCACCGCCGGTTCCACGCTTGACGAGGCCCGTGCGCTCGCCGCCGAGGCTCTGCAGTTCCATGTCGAGGGCCTGGCGGAGGACGGCACCGTCATTCCCGCCCCCAGCCCGCTCGACGCAGTCATGGCTGAGCGCGAGAACCGCGATGCCGTCGCGTTCCTTGTGCCGTTGAAAACGCCCGCCGCGCGCGCCGTGCGAGTCAACGTCACGCTGGCCGAGGACACGCTGGCGGCGATCGACCGCTACGCCGAGGCCCATGGCTATACTCGCTCCGGCTTCATCGCCGCCGCGGCGCGTCGGGTGATGGCGGAGGAGGCGGCGTAGGCGTCCCTACCCGAAGGCCAGCCGCCCGACGGCGCCGCCGATCAGGCCGGTCACCACCGAGGATAAAGTCCCGAGCAGCAGCAGCGTCGCCGGCACGTCGCCGAGCGCCACCGACACCGCGATGCCGATGAGCGCGCAGCCGCCGCCGGCGATCGCGGCGCCCGTGAGATCGGCCGACCAGCCGGCCTGCGCCGACCAGGCGAAGAGCAGCCCGGCCACCAGCGAGAACCCCATCCCGCCGAGCGCGAACAGCGCCTTCACCTCTTCCGAGTAATGGCCGGCCAGCACCATGGCGATCTGCAGCACGGTGCCGATCCCCAGCGCCAACAGGAGAGCCTTACGATTCATGGCGTCGTCCTCCCCGATAAGGAGGAGAACATGGCGCGCGCGGCGCGGCAAGGTGCAACCCCCTACCCCGCCCGCACCACCGCCGCGTGCGGGGCCGAGCTCAGGCGCAGGAAGATGCGGTCCTCGCGCCGGATGAACTGCTCGCGCCGGGCCATCTCGAAATTCGCCCGCGCCTGTTCGTCCTCGCGGAGACGCGCGCGGTAGGCCTCGTATTCGGCGAGGCTCGGGATCGAATAGACGCCGTATGCGGTCGTGCTCGACCCCTCGTGCGGCGAGAAATAGCCGATGAGGTCGCCGCCGCAGCGCGGGATGACCTGGCCCCAGACGCGCGCATAGGCGTCGAAGGTCTCGTGCCTGAACGGGTCGATCTCGTAGCGGATGAAGCAGGTGATCATCGTGGGCCTCCCAGTGGCGATCCGCGCGGACTCTAGCAGATTGCACCGACGCCGATACTTCGGCTAGCATCGAAGTATGAAGGACGGCCCCGTCATCGCCGGGATCGCCGCGCTGATCGGCGACCCCGCCCGCGCCAACATGCTGGCCTCGCTGATGGACGGCCGCGCGCTCACCGTCAGCGAGCTGGCCGAGTCCGCCGGCGTGGCGCTGCCGACCGCGAGCGGCCACCTCTCGCGCCTTGCCGATGCCGGCCTCGTTGCCGCAAGGCGCCAGGGCCGGCACCGCTACTTCGCCCTCACCGGCGGCGACGTCGCCCACGCGCTGGAGGCGCTCATGGCGCTCGCCCAGCGCACCGGCGCCGTCCGCACGCGCACCGGCCCGCGCGGCGCGGCGCTGCGCACCGCCCGAATCTGCTACGACCACATGGCCGGGCGGATCGGCGTCGAGCTGCTCGACGCCGCCCGCGCCCGCGGCCTCCTCGCCGGCACCGACACGCCCACCCTCACCCCGGAAGGCGCCCGCGTCTTCGCCGGCCTCGGCATCGACACCGGAGCGCTGGCCG
>DATGFU010000214.1:0-8291 GCA_035308865.1 Allostellaceae bacterium
CGTGGGCAGCACCTCGCCTTCGAGCCGCCCATGCTGGCCGGCGCCACGCTGGGCGGGGTGATCGGCGGCAATCTGTCCGGGCCACGGCGGGTCGCCGCGGGTGCGGCGCGCGACCATCTTCTCGGCTTCACTGGAGTCAACGGCCGCGGCGAACAGTTCAAATCCGGCGGGCGCGTGGTGAAGAACGTGACCGGCTACGACCTCTCCAAGCTCGTCGCGGGATCCTGGGGCACGCTCGCCGCCCTGACGGAGGTCGCCCTCAAGGTGCTGCCGCGGCCCGAGGAAACGGCGACATTGGTGCTCGACGGCCTCGACGCCGCGGCGGCGGGCCGGGCGATGCGCGCGGCCCTCGCGAGCCCGCACCAGATCTCAGGTGCCGCCTGGGTGCCCGGCCAGGGCACGATGTTGCGGCTGGAAGGACCGGCGCCCTCGGTGGCGGCACGAACCAAAGACCTCGCGACGGTCCTCGGACAATTCGGCGCGCCGCGCGTTCTGGACCGTGAGGAGACCCTCGTTGCCTGGGCCGCGATTCGCGATGTGGCGGCGTTTGCCGACCTGTCGGAGGCAGTCATTTGGCGCGTCTCGGCGCCGCCGGCCTCGGGTCCTGGCGTGGTCATGGCAATTCCCGTGACGCGCGCGATCATGGATTGGGGCGGCGGGCTGGTCTGGCTCGCGATGCCGCCGTCGGACGACGGTGGGGCAACGCTGGTGCGCGGCGCCCTCCGCGACTGCGGCGGCCATGCAACGCTGGTCCGGGCTCCCGAAGCGGTCCGCGCGACCGTCCCGCCGTTCGAGCCGCCCGCGGAACCGCTCGCCGGGCTGGTGCGCCGGGTCAAGGAGAGCTTCGACCCGCTGCGCCTGTTCAACCGCGGCCGCCTGTATCAAGGCCTCTAGCGCATGCAGACGCATTTCACCCCGGAACAGCTCCTCGATCCCGACCTCCAGGTCGCCGAGGGGATTCTGCGGAAATGCGTCCATTGCGGCTTCTGCACCGCGACTTGCCCGACCTATCTGGAGCTCGGCGACGAGCTCGACAGTCCGCGCGGCCGGATCGTGCTGATCAAGGACATGCTGGAACGCGACCGCAGCCCGAGCGCGGCCGTGGTGCAGCATATCGATCGCTGTCTCTCCTGCCTCGGCTGCGTCACGACCTGCCCGTCCGGCGTCAACTACATGCACCTGATCGACCAGGCGCGTGCCCATGTCGAGGAGCGCTATCGCCGGCCCGCATTCGACCGGCTGCTGCGCCGGACGCTGGCGATCGTGCTGCCGCGGCCGGCGCTGTTCCGCTGGGCGCTGCTGGCGGCCTGGCAGCTGCGCTGGCTGGGCGGGCAGATCGGGGGACCGGTCGGTGCGATGCTGCGCATGGCGCCGGCGCAGCTGCAACCGCCTTCGCCGGTGGACCGGCCGCAGATCTTCCCGGCCGAAGGCGAGCGGCGGATGCGCGTGGCGCTGCTCGCCGGCTGTGCCCAGCAGGTCGTGGCGCCGCAGATCAACGAGGCGACGATCCGACTCCTCACCCGCCACGGCTGCGAGGTCGTGGTGGCGGCAGGCGCCGGCTGCTGCGGCGCGCTGGTGCACCATCTCGGGATGAGCGATCCGGCGCTCGCCTTCGCCCGTGCCAATGTCGACGCCTGGATCCGCGAGATCGAATCCGGCGGGCTCGACGCCATCGTCGCCAACGCCTCGGGCTGCGGGACGATGCTGAAGGATTACGGCTTCATCCTCCGCACCGATCCCGAATACGTCGAGAAGGCCGCGCGAGTCGCAGCGCTTTCCCGCGATGTCAGTGAGATCGTAGCCGGGCTCGGACTGCGCACGCCGGTCATCGAACCCGGTATCACGGTTGCGTACCACTCCGCCTGCTCGCTGCAGCACGGCCAGCGCATCGAGCGCGAGCCCAAGGCGCTGCTGGCGGCCGCCGGCTTCATCGTGCGCGATGTGCCTGAAGGCCATATCTGCTGTGGCTCGGCCGGCACCTACAATCTGCTGCAGCCGGAGATCGCGAACCGGCTGAAGCGCCGCAAGCTCGCCAACATCGCCGCCACCGGCGCCGGCATCGTCGCCGCGGGGAATATCGGCTGCATCAGCCAGTTGGCCGCCGAGGCCACGATGCCGATCGTTCACACCGTCGAGCTGCTCGACTGGGCGACCGGGGGACCTAATCCTTTCCCGGGCGGATGAGGCGGGGCAACAGCATCGAGATGGCGAAGCCGGCCGCGCCGATCGCCGTGGGCAGGATCCAGGCATCGCCCTGGATCGCCTTGCTGCCGGCCGCCCCCACGGCGACGGCGAAGGCCGTCGAGGGCAGGATGCCGAGGAACGTGCCGAAGGTGTAGGCGCCCCACGAGATCCCGGTGAGGCCGAAGGCGTAGTTGACCGGCGTGTGGGGCAGCGGCGGCAGGCGGATCGCCCAGACCGCGCGCCAGCCGCCGCGCTCGATCCGCCCGAGGAAGGGCGTCAGCTGCGGCAGATGCAGGAAGCCGAGCCGCTCGCGGCCGAGCGCCCGCACCAGGCCGAATCCGGCGAGGGCGCCCGCCATCGCGCCGACCGTCGACCACACGAGGCCCCACCACAGGCCGAACACGAGCCCGCCGGCGATCGCCAACACCGTGCGCGGTATGAAGATGAGGCTGAAGACGACGTGCACCGCGACGAAGGCGGCGGGGGCCCACGGATGGTTCTTGAGCAGCCCCTCGATGAAGGTCGGGTCGAACCATTCGCGCTCGTGCCACATCGCGGCGATCGCAACCAGGATGACGATCGCCGCGAAAAGCCGCGGCGCCAGCCAGCGGATACGCTGCCTCACGTCGGCCCGGTTTCGTCGAGGATCACCGGGCGTTTCGCCCGGCGCTGCAGCCACATCACGCCCATCAGGTCGGAAATGCCGACCCAGAGCCGGTCGAGCGTGCCGTAATTCGACTTCCCCCGCGACCGCGGCCGGTGGTTGACCTTGACCGAGACCACCGAACCGCCGGCCCGGATCACCAGCGCCGGCAGGAACCGGTGCATGTGGTCGAAATACGGCAGCTCCAGGAACAGCGACCGCTCGAAAAGCTTGAGTCCGCAGCCCGTGTCGGGCGTGGCGTCGCCCAGCGCCCAGGCGCGGAAGCGGTTTGCCAGCCGCGAAGTCACCCGCTTGACCCGCGAATCGCGTCGCGTCGCGCGCCAGCCCGCGAAGAGCCGGCGCGAGCCCGCGGGCATCGCCGCGGCCATCGCCCAGAGCGCCGAGATGTCGGCCGGATCGTTCTGTCCGTCGCCGTCCAGCGTGGCGATCCAGGCGCCGCGCGCCGCGATGATGCCGGTGCGGATAGCGGTGCTCTGGCCGCAGCTCGCCTGGTGGCGGATCAGGCGCAGCGCCGGATCGCTCGCCTGCAGCGAGCGGATGCGCCCCGCCGTGTCATCGCTGCTGCCGTCATCGACATAGACGATCTCGAACGGGACCAGCGGGTCGAGGGCCTGGTGAATCTCGGCGACGAGAGGCGCGATGTTGTCGGCTTCGTTCCTGACCGGAATGACGACGGAGAGCAGCAAGTTCAAGCGAAGCCGGAAAGGGAAGGGCGGCGCCCTGTAGCACAGAAGCCGCGCGGCGACCAATGCCCGTGCGGAACCGGCACGCGGCTACAGAACCGGCTCCAGCTTGGCCATCTCGCGCGCGAGGATCGATCGGTCGGGATCGAGCATCTGCCAGAGCTCGCGCTGCATCTTCGCCTGCAACTCGCCATGGGCAATGAGCGCCCGGATGAAGCGGGCCGGGCTGTCGTCGCCCGGCGGCGTATGGACGAGCGGCGTGCCGCGATAGGCGATCGGGTCGCGCACCATCGGCCGGCTGTGATCGCCCGACGGGCCGAGCAGCCAGAGCAGCGGGTCGTCCTTCACCCGGTCGTACATCAGCTGATAGTGGCCGCACTCGGCGCCGTCCGGGCAGGACATCGCGCGCAGCCGGCCGAGCACCGCCTTCAGCGCCTCCTGGGCCACGGTGCGCCGGTAAAAATGCGCGACCTTGACATCCGCCGACAGCGGCAGCGGCACCTCGTCTCCATCGGCGAGGAGAGCGTGGTTGCCCGGCCCCAGCGTTCGCCGCCGGAGGGACTCGTCGTCCACGCGCACGATCACCTTCTGCACCTCGGGGATCGGATCCCAGCGATGCGTGATCCGGAGCGCGACATTGGCCTCGCCCGCCGGATCGTCGTTGCGCGGCGAATAGATCACCGACGGGATGGCGATCCCCGGCGCCGCGGGATCGATCTCCTCGAGAACGGCCCGGAGCGACGGCACGCCTTCGCGCAGATCGAGGAACTCGTCGGTGTCGACCGGCACCACCCAGTCCGCGTGGCCCATGCTGCGCGCCAGCCGCAGCAGCGCGTTCATAAAGTACTTCTCGACGGTGAACATCGGCATCGAGTTGCGGAACACCCAGATCGGCAGGCCTTCCGCATGCAGCTTCTTCAGGATCTCGAGCGTGCCGTCGATCGAGCCGTTGTCGATCAGGATGTGATAGTCGACGAACCAAGCGGTATGCCGGATGAAGGCCTCGACGATATCGACCTCGTCCTTGATCCGGGTGATCGCGACGATCCGCATGCGCGGCCGATCAGGTCATCGCCGCAGCGGCGGCGACCGGGCTCCAGCCCTCCGCGCCCAGCGCCTCGAGCGGACGGAAGCGGATCTTGTAGTCCATCTTGGCGCTGCCGGCGATCCAGTAGCCGAGATAGACGTAGTCCTGGCCGCGCCGCCGCGCGCGCTCGACCAGCTGCAGCACCAGCCAGGTGCCGAGCCCGCGCTTCGGCTCGTTCGGCTCGAAGAAGCTGTAGACGGCCGAGCACCCGTCATCGAGCTCGTCGGCCAGGCAGGCGGCGACCAGCCGCCCGTCGCGGTCGCGGGCGGCCAGCAGCACCGTGTCCAACGGGCTGCTCTCGACCATGGCGGCATAGTCGCCGTAGCTCATCGTCGCCATGTCGCTCTCGGCGTGGCGCGCATGCTGGTAGCGGCGGAACAGCCGGTACTGCTCCGGCGTCGCGCGCGGCGGCAGGTCGGTCAGCCTCAGATCCTCGTTCATCCGCTCGATGCGGCGTGCCGAGCGGCCGCCGACGAAGGCGCTGGCGACGATGCGGACCGGCAGGCAGGCGACGCAGGCGCCGCAGGCCGGACGGTAGGCCAGCGAATGGCTGCGGCGGAAACCGGCGCGAGAGAGTTCGTTGTAGATCGCCGCGGCCAGCGGGCCGGAGATCTCGGTGATGACCTTCCGCTCGAGGCGGCCCTCGACATAGGGGCAGGGTTGTGCGCTCGTCCGGTAGAACTGTTGGAACGAGGGCGGGATCAGTCGCTTCATTGCCTGCCTTGTCCGCGAGACAATCACAGCATGGCCCGTCCGGCCGCCGCCCTCAAGATGGATGACGCGTCGGTCCCGATTTCACCGGTCCCGATTTCGCTGTCGCCGAACTCCAGGGGTTCGGGCATGCTCGCTTCAGGGCCGTCAGGCTGGAGCGTCGCCTCGTGAGCAGAACCTTCACCCCCGCCGGCTCGCCCGCCGTCCATCGCCGGCCCGCCGGTCTCGGCGTCAAGGGCGTGGTCGCGACCGTGCTCGGCAATGCGATCGAATTCTACGACTTCACCAGCTACGCCGCCTTCGCCACCCAGATCGGCAATGCCTTCTTCCCGAGTGGCTCGGCCTTCGTCAGCCTGCTCGCGTCGGTGACGCTGTTCGGCGCCGGCTTCCTGACCCGGCCGCTGGGCGGCCTGCTGATCGGCGCCTATGCCGACCGCGCCGGACGGCGGCCCGCGATGACGCTCACCATCGTGATGATGGCGCTGGGCAGCTTCATGATCGCGATCATCCCGTCCTACGCCACGATCGGCCTCGCGGCGCCGCTGCTCGTGGTGATCGCCCGTCTTATTCAGGGTTTCGCGCTCGGCGGCGAGGTCGGTCCTTCGACGGCCTACCTGCTCGAAGCGGCCCCCAGGCGATGGCGGACCTTTTATGGAAGCTGGCAGTCGTCCAGCCAGAACATCGCGAGCCTCGTCGCCGGCGCGCTCGGCTTCGCGCTGGCGCAAGGCCTCGCGCCCGGGCAGCTCGACGAATGGGGCTGGCGGGTGCCCTTCGCGCTCGGCGTGCTGGCGCTGCCGGTCGGCCTCTACATCCGACGGCGGCTCGAAGAGACCCTCGATCACCGCCGTGCCCACAAGAGCGCCCGCCACATCATCGTGCAGACGGCGACGGCGCATTGGGGTCCGATCATCGCCGGGATCGTCGCCGTCGCCGGTGCCACCATCGCGACTTACGTGAACTTGTACATGACGACCTATGCCCAGCAGACGCTGGGAATGCCGGTCGGAAAGTCCATGCTGGCGACATTGACCGTCGGCGCGGTCGGGATCGGTGCCGCGATTGCCGGCGGCTGGCTCGCCGACCGGATCGGGCGGCGCTGGGTGATGGTGGCCCCGCGCCTGGCGCTGGGACTGCTGGTCATCCCGGCCTTTTTCTATCTGAACGAGGCGCGGAGCGTGACGGCGCTCCTGACCATGACCGGGCTGTTCACGCTGCTCAACAGCTTCAGCGCCGGCTCGGTGATCGTCCAGGTGACCGACAGCTTCCCGCAGGCGGTGCGCAGCACGGCGACCGCCGCCGCCTATGCGCTCTCCGTCGCGGTGTTCGGCGGGTCGACCCAAGCCGTTGTCACCTGGCTCATCAGCGTGACCCAGGACCCGGTCGCGCCAGCCTATTACGTGGCGGCGGTGAGCATCCCGTCCGCCATTGCGGCCTGGATGATGCGCTCCGCGGCGGAGGACGCGTAGCTCACGCCAGCGCGTGGGCGAGATCGGCGATCAGATCGTCGACGTCCTCGATGCCGACCGAAAGCCGGCACAGCCCGTCATCGATGCCGAGCGTGGCGCGCTGCGGCTCCGGCACCGAGGCGTGGGTCATGATCGCCGGGTGCTCGATCAGGCTCTCGACGCCGCCCAGGCTCTCGGCCAGCGCGAAGAGCTCGCAGCGTTCGAGGAAGCGGCGCGCCGCGTCGAGGCCGCCCTTGAGCACCACCGAGACCATGCCGCCGAACCCCTCCATCTGTCGCCGCGCCAGCGCGTGCTGGGGATGGCTCTCGAGGCCGGGATAGTGGACGCGGGCGATGGCGGGGTGGCGTTCCAGCCAGCGCGCGACCTCGAGCGCGCCGGCGCAATGCTGGCGCATCCGCAGCGGCAGGGTCTTGAGCCCGCGCAGTGCGAGGAATGAGTCGAACGGGCCGGCGATGGCGCCTACGGCATTCTGGAGGAAGGCCAGCCGCTCGCCCAACTCGGCATCGTCGCCGACCACCACCACGCCGCCCACCATGTCGGAATGGCCGTTCAGGTACTTGGTCGCCGAATGCATGACCAGGTGGAACCCGTGCTCCAGCGGCCGCTGCACCACCGGGCTGGCGAAGGTGTTGTCGGCGGCGGCGAGGATGCCGTGGCGGCGGGCGATGGCGGCGACCGCCTCCAGGTCGATCAGCTTCAGCATCGGGTTCGACGGCGTCTCGATCCAGATGAGGCGCGTCTCGGGCCGGATCGCCGCTTCGAGCGCCGCCGGGTCGGTCATGTCGACCAGCGTGTAGGCGAGCCCGGCCGAACGCTGCCGCACCCGCGCCAGCAGCCGGTAGGTGCCGCCGTAGAGGTCGTCCGAGCAGACGACATGGCTGCCGCTGTCGAGCAGGTCGAGCACTGTCGCGATCCCGGCCAGCCCCGAGGCGAAGGCGAAGCCGCGCGTGCCGCCTTCCAGATCGGCGATGCAGCGCTCGTAGGCGAAGCGGGTCGGATTCTGCGAGCGCGAGTACTCGTAGCCCTTGTGAATCCCGGGGCTGTCCTGGACATAGGTGGAGGTCTGGTAGATCGGCGGCATGATCGCGCCGGTCGTCGGATCGGGCGACTGGCCCGCATGGATGGCGCGGGTCGCGATGCGGTGGCGATTGGACTTGGGTCTGTCTGTCATGGAATTTCCTTGGCGGCGCACGCCGGGGGCCACACGATAGCCGCTCCGGCGAAGACCGTCATCGTTGCGGCAATCGGGCTGCGGGGGCCGGGCGCGAGGAAGGAATGCGCTGGGTCCTGTCGTTCACGGTCATTCGCCTCGTTGCGATGCTCGCCCTCGTCGCCGGAATCTGGATCGCGATCCAGCTCGTCATCGCGCTGATCGCGAGGAGCTGGTCGGACGAGGCGCAGATCTTTGCCGTCACGATCGGCTGGATGCTGCTCGTTCCGGCGGTGCTCGGCGCCTATCGGCTCGGCGTCCGGCTCATCGAGCGAAGGCCTCCCAC
>DATGFU010000215.1:0-9197 GCA_035308865.1 Allostellaceae bacterium
GAGACGCTCGGCTGGGTGCGGCGCGGGGCTGGACGGGTGCTGACCTTCCCCGGCGACGGGCTGGCAGCGGTGCGGGCCGCGTTCGGGTGGGAGACGGCCGATACCCGCTGGGAAGGATCGGCGGCCTTCGGGCACGGAGCGCGAAAGACGACCCCGGACGCTTAGCGGGCGGGATGGCAGTGGCTTCCGGGAAGTGCTACATGTAACGCATGGTGGCGATGAAGTCAGGAGCACAGCGGGTGCAGCGCCGGCGCGACAAGCTCCGGGCGGCCGGACTGAGGCCGGTCCAGATATGGGTGCCTGACACGCGGGTTGAGGGCTTTGCCAAGGAATGCGCGCGGCAGTCGCGGCTCATCCGGGAGAGCGAGACCCGGAAGAGCTTCGCCGAGGACGAGGCTTGGTTCGAGGCGTCCGACAAGAGCGGCTGGACGGCGTGAGGCGCGGGGACCTTGTCACGGTCGCCTTGCGGGGCGACCAGGGCAAGCCCCGGCCCGCTCTCGTGGTCCAGGCGGATCATTTCGGAGAGCTTTCTTCGGTCACGGTCCTGCCGATCACCAGCATGGTGGTTGACGCGCCATTGCTGCGGGTGCCGGTCGAGCCCGACGAACGGAACGGCTTGACCAGGCGCTCGCAGATCATGGTGGACAAGCCGCAGACGCCGTCGAGAGGCAGACTGGGGCCTGCCATCGGCCGGCTGGACGATGCGACGATGGCGATCGTCAACCGAGTCCTGGCGGTCTTCCTCGGGCTGGCGTGAGGTTGCCGCCATCGCCGAGGGCAGTGTTCGGTTGATCGGCGCCGGCCCCGCCCGCAGGCCCTTCCGGCGCCCGCCGGTTTAGGGCATTCTCCGGCGCGTCACGCGAAGCCAGGGGAGCGGTACGGATGGGCCTTGAAGAACGACGCCGGATCAAGGAGCTGCAGGAGGTGACGATGCCCGGCCGCGTCAAGGAGCTCGAGGAGATCTGCGGCGCGCCGATCCCCTACGACATCGACTGGGCGTCGTTCGACACCTGGGAGGCGCTCAACTTCCTCGACAATGTCTCCTGCCATCGCCTCAACATGGCGCTGCGCACGATCTGCGTCGACGAGCTGGGCAAGGAGGCCGTGCGCGAGCACCTCAAATCCGTTCGCCTAGTCAACGTGAAGACCACGGCCGAGATGGGCATGACCTTCGAGAACGGCGTCCTCGAAATGCATTGCGCCTACGCGCTCGGCGGCGGCGGCCTGATCAGCGACGGCGACATCCGGCAGAAGCTGATGGAGAAGCTCTGAGGGGGGCGTATGTCAGCATCTTCGTGTCCAATCGGAAATGAAGCGTTCGATACCAGCAGATTACCGTCATTCCCGCGAAGGCGGGAATCCAGGGCCGCAAGCGCTGGCGCCCGGGATTCTGGATCCCCGCCTCCGCGGGGAAGACGACATATCGTCGGGCGGACTCTCAAATAATCGCTTCTTCAGCGCGTGACGATAAACCCATCTCCGAGATTTTCCTTGAGCCACGCAGATAGAAATCCGACGTCCTGATCGAGTATTTTATCGTCGAGGTCGGGCTTTCTATGCTCATCCGTTATCCCGACGTCAAATACTATTCGCTTTCCTTCATGCTCTACATGCGCCCGGAGTTTTGCTGATTTTTCTCTTCTCTTGGCAAGGAATTCGACCCCGCTTATCGAGCCGATCCACGTTTTCACCAGATCGATCGAGACTGGCCCTTCGGCTTCCTGGATATTGCCTTCGATGATCCGATTTACATCCTCCCGCATCTGGTCGGAATACGAGGCAAAAACGATGTACACGTTCTCGTTTGCTACCCCATCTTCCTGCCCATCGAACGTTACGGAGATATGGCCGCCAGATACGGTCAGTCTTCCGTCTGATACAGCTCGCATGAGATTCTTCTCCCAACATCTGTGGCACGACGAGGCGATCCTCGAACAGCTTCCATGCGGCTGCCCGCTTGGTCAACGTGAAGACCCCGGCCGGGATGGGCATGACCTTCGAGAACGGCGTCCTCGAAATGCGTTCCGCCTGTGCGCTCGGCGCCGGCGGGCTGATCCGGGAGGACGAGATCCGGCAGAAGCTGATGGAGAAGATCTGGGGGATCGGGTCGGCCATTAGGGGTTCCCACCGGGCACGGGTGTCTCGGCGATCATTGAATCCTTGGATGGTCCGAGCTATGTGGGCGCTGCAGGAAGTCCTGTAGGCGACTTGTCCGGCCGCGTGTTTGGCAAGCGCCGTGGCTACCCGGAGCCAAAAGCTTCGGTTGCCGGCCATACGGATCTCCTCCTCCATTCGAGAGCCGCCTTTGGGCGGCTCTCTTTTTTGTTTCAAGGCAACTGGATGCCGCATTGGTCCCGTAACGCCTGGGCGCTGACAGCACCCTCATCGACCCACTTGCGCGCATACCCGACGACATCGGCCAGCTGGAGCAGGCGCGAGACAGCCGCCGTGGGCTCGATACTCTGTTTCTCTCAGCCGACGCGGGAGAAGGGGTAGGCATTTCGAATATAGATGTGGAAAAATTGCCCCTTTGAGGATGCCATCATGAGCTGTTCATTCAAGCTAGAGGGCACATTATAATACTGGTAGATTGAACTATTAGTAAATTCTATTTCCAACGTCTCAGTCGCCGGGTCATAGCCGATCGATGCAATGTTACTTGAGGCTACAGTATCTCTGAGCATGCTGCCCCTCTATTCTTCGTCTTTGCCAATCGCCGTTCGCTTTATGGTAAGGTCGCGCACCACCGCAGTGGTTCGCTGTGCCCGCCAAGACGCCACCATCCGATCATAGCCTTCGGCAATGCGCCTCTTCCTCCACGCGACGCTGACTGCCGGATCGGAACTTCGCGGGAGGCGCTCGGCGGGAGGCAGCGAGACACGGCATCGAACCGGTAGTCGTGCTGCCTCGCCCGATATAATGGTTTCCCCAGTACGTAGCACGGGGAGCAGGTCCATTAGCCCGGAGAGATTGTCGGGAAGAGCACCTTTAACTCGCCCCCGGTCGGCAGGATTTGTCAATCTGAGCGCGATCAACGTACCACACTGGGAGAGTACGGTCTCGTCGATCTCCGCCGGGCGCTGAGAGACAAGCATAGCGCCGACGCCATACTTTCTTCCTTCCTTTGCGATCCGCTTGACTACGTCTGCCGCGACGTTGCCGCTGTCAGGACTGACGTATCGATGAGCCTCCTCCATTACGACGAGCAGCGGTCGCAGTACGCCGCCTTCTGACTTTTCCCGGCTCCAGTACAGAGCTTCGTAGACAATTCGAAGGATTGATCCGACCAGACGGACAAGCACGGTGCTGGGCACGCCCGACAGATCAAGAATTGTGATGGGGCGGTCATGCCCGAGCCATCCTGCAAGCAACGTGTCGAGATCTTGCTTCGTCGCGCCGACGATATCTGGCTCCCATGGGCCAGGATGCAAGATGAAATCATATCTGCGATCGAGAAGGCGCGACCTAACGAGGTTCAGCTGACGTCGGATGCCCCTGGCCGCTTGATTGAGAAAAGGGCCGGCTGCTCCCATTGCATGAGGCGTATAGCGAGGTGCAACAAGTGTAGCAGCGTCTCCAGCAGCCTCAAGGGCCGGCTTATCACGCTGTGCGCCGGTCAGGGTCATCGTTTCAAAGTCGATGAGGTCGTACCAGAGCTTGTTAAGTGAGAATGGTACCGGGCTGTCGACGGTCAGCGACTGAGGATCAAGACCGGGCAGACTGCCCGCGGCGAGACGTTTCTCCTTCAGTTCCTGGATTTTGTCGGTGAATGCGATGAGGTGATTATCGCCGAGCGAACCGGCTACAAAGTCCAATAACTCTCCTGCCTCAAGCGCCCAGTACGGGACATAAAGCGGCTCTTCACCGGGCTGCGGTGTCGCACTGAACGTCCGGGCAAGGTCGCCAAGCGCGGCTGAATACTCCCCGTGGACATCGAGTAGGAGGATACGCGCACCACTCGCTTCGACCGTATCGGAAGCGCGGACGATCGAACGTAGTAGGCTGGCGACCATGGTCGACTTGCCCGCGCCGGTCGATCCGACTATCGCACTATGCCGGGTGACGAGGGAGTCGAGTGACAACCGAACAATGATGTTCTCGGCGCTCGATAGTGTGCCAACAGCGACTTGGTCCTCTTCGTCAGTACTGTAAATGCGGCGCAGATCCTTCTGCGTCACAATATGAACGGAATCGTCTACATTTGGGTGCTGGCTCAGACCGCGTTCGAAGCGCTCGCCGATCGCCTCGCCGGCGAGTTCAACACGCATCCAACGCCCGGAATCGACCTCCGCGTCTGGGTTTGGAAGCGGCGCGGCATTCGCTCCGATCTCAGCAACCACACCGTACAGATCCTGGTAGCCCAGCGGAATTCGGACAAAACTGCCGACCTGTCCTACCCGATAGGTATGGCCCTCGATCATGGCCAATCCGGAAGATAACGACTCGGCGAGTTTAACAGTTATGGTTGAGCCAGATACCATGCTCACTCGCCCGAGGAAGGTGGGGTCGTTGGCGCTCATGCGGTCGCCGCCGGAGCCGTGGTCGAGAGACTAATCGACGTAGGCCCTGCTGGCGCGGAGGCTATGGCCGCCACGTCGGTGGAATAAGAAAGCGCGCAGAAGCGACAGAAGCTTGCGAAATCGCCAAGCAGAAAGACCGGATTACCGCCAGCAGATCGCGGACCCCAAAAACTCGCACGGATCTCATTCCAATTCTTAGGAAGGTCTCCAGGCTGCCAAGGTCCGAGCACTCCCCCAATTACCGCAGCATCGCTCGCATACACGGACAGGTTGGGGTGCTCGAAGCCCAGCGTCCGCGCGGGCTCCTCCTCGGCCATTTTTCGGAATTGGAACGCGATCACCGCAGCATTGGAATTCATCGCAAGTGCTTCACCGAGCATGGCGCAAATATGCGCGTCGCGGAACGAGAAGCCGGTGGCGAGGAGTACAGTGTCTGGCGTGAGCAGGAACCGCTTCAACCTTTCAAACAATGCTGCATACGGCTGCTTCTGGGTCAGATCGTATTTGAGGTGATCCGGATAGACTAGCTCGTTGCAGTCGTACCCTCCGGACCGGATGACGACTCCATCTACTATCTTCCAGCCAAGCGAGCCGTGGAGCTTCCACACTCGCGACCACCGTGATGGTAGGTCGTTCCCCGCCACGGACACCGGGTCAAAGAAGGGAGCGTGGCCGCCCGTAAAGCCATCGAAATAAGGAGCCTTGGCTAGCTCGAAAGCGCGTTCAACGAGCAGGTCATAGTTGGTGGTAAAGATTTCAATCGGATGTGCGCGCTGCGCACCGCTGATCCAGGAGACAAGTTCGTGATAGGGGGTACGACCATCGGGAAGGTGAACTCCTACGAGACCGCCAATCGCTTCACAAATCGCCTTACCCAACTTCGCGTAACCCTCCCCATCGAGGCCGTACATCGCGGTGCCACCTAGCGCCGTTTGGAGAAGGCGCACCCTGGAGAGTATTGTCTCGATGTTGCCGCCGCCCGGCAGGGACGCTCGTATCGCCGCTGCTGCGGTGGCGTCCAGCCCCGTCAGCTTGGCGATCGCGTCGTCGGTGAGATCGTCGACTCCGGGGATGAGCGGCTTACCATTGGAATCCAGCGCGCCATGGTCATCAACCCGCACTGAAAGTGGGGCGCCGGCACCAATGAGAATTCCAATTCTCTTCCGCCCTTGAGAAAGGATTTGGCGGAGATCTCCCATAAAGCGATCGGGATTGTGAATGCTTTCCAAGGCCGCCTCGCTGAACTATGTCGATCTTGTTATCGTCAACTTAGGACCTGTGACGAAGCCGCGGACCATAAGAATGGCCCCCTCAGGGGAGCACCAAATCGGTTAGAAGCCACCAATATGGGTGCGAAGCAGTAGAAGGCACAACTAAAATTGGCCTGCTTTGTCCGGCCATCTTCGGGCGGTCATCTGTCCGCCTCACCCCCGCCCCCGCGATCGGTTCCAATCCCCCCATGTTCGACATCCCGCCCGCCCCGGCCGCGCCCGCGTCCGATGCCGCCTACGAGGCGCGCGTCGATCGGCATCTCGCGATGCTGCGCCGGCTGGCCGAGCTCAGCCTGAACCTGGCCGAGGCGGTGGATCGCGAGGCGGCGTCGGACGCCCCGGATGCCTCGGCATTCGGCGGCGACCTGGCGCTCGCCCACGCCCGCATCGGCCAGGCACTGCGCCGGACGATCGCGCTCGAAGCGAAGATCGACGATGAGCGCGGCCAGCGCGCGCCGCAGGCGGAAGCCGGCGGCCGGATGCGTGCCGTCTATGACCGCCACCGCAAGGAGCAGCGCGAGCGCCAGCTTCGCGTCGTCGTCGAGAAGCTCGCCGAAGCGCATGATCCCGGCGATGCCGAGGATCTGCTGGCCGATCTCGACGAGCAGCTGATCGGCGATGCGCTGACCGCGAAGCTGCTCGGCGATCTCCCGCTCGCCGACCTCGCCGGCCATGTCTATCACGACCTCGTGACCACGCTCCGCGTCCGCCGCGCCGCCGCCGAGGGCGCGCGCGATGACGACGGATTCGACGAGGATCCCGCCGGCGAGCCGCCTGCAGCGATCGCCCGGCCCGCCGCGCCGCGCGCGCTCCGACACGCCTCCGGCAGCGACCCGCCCTAAGCGCCCCCTCCCCCCATCCCTCTCCCGTTAAGCGGAGAGGGAATTTGCGGCACCCCCCTCCCCTTGCGGGAGGGGTTGGGGGAGGAGTGCCGCCCCGCCGTGACAGCCGCCTTCCGAATCGCTTATCGTCCCGCGCGTTATGAGTGGGGCGCGCTGAATGCTGACCGGCCTGTCGATCCGCGATGTCGTGCTGATCGACCGGCTCGATCTCGCGCCCGAATCGGGGCTGACCGTGCTGACCGGCGAGACCGGGGCCGGCAAGTCGATCCTGCTCGATGCGCTGGGCCTGGCGCTGGGCGCGCGCGGCGATGCCGGGCTGGTGCGCAAGGGCGCCCAGCAGGCGGTGGTCGCGGCCGAGTTCGCCGCCGTGCCGGACGAGGCCGATGCGATCCTCGCCCGCCAGGGCATCGCCGCCGATTCGGTGCTGGTGCTGCGCCGCGTGCTCGGCGCCGACGGCCGCTCGCGCGCCTTCGTCAACGACCAGCCGGTGGGCGTGGCGCTGCTGAAGCAGCTCGGTGACGTGCTGGTCGAGATCCAGGGCCAGTTCGAGCAGCGCGGCCTGCTCGACGCCTCCACCCATCGCGCGCTCCTCGACGCCTTCGCCGCCCGGCCGGCGCTTGTCGATGCCGTACGCGATTCCTGGGCCGCGTGGCGCCAGGCCGCCGCGGCGCGGGCGGCGGCGGCGGAGCGTCTCACGCAGGCGCGCGCCGACGAGGAGTGGCTGCGGCACGCCGTCGACGAGCTCGACCGGCTGAAGCCGGTACAGGGCGAGGAGGCGGAGCTGGCGGAACGCCGCACCCTCCTCCAGCACGGTGCCCAGATCGCCGAGGCGGTATCCGGCGCGCTCGAGCAGCTTTCCGGCGACCGCGGCGTCGAGCGGGCGCTCAATGCCGCCGCACGCGGCCTCGAACGGGTGCGCGGCAGGGCGGGCGGGCGCCTCGACGCCGCGGTCGCGGCGCTGGAGCGGGCGCTGGTCGAGGCGGTGGAGGCTTCATCGCTGCTGGAGGCGGCGGCGCGCGAGACCGAATCGGGCGGCGATGTCGAAACCGTCGAGGCGCGGCTCTTCGACCTGCGCGCGCTCGCCCGCAAGCATGGCGAGACGGTGGACGGGCTGGCCGCGCTCCGCGACCGGCTGGCGGGGCAGCTGGGCGCGCTGGAGGACGGCGAGGACGGGCTGCGCCGCCTCGCCGCCGCGGAGACGCACGCGCGGGAGGCTTACCGGACCGCCGCCGCCGCGCTGGGATCGGCGCGGCGCGAGGCGGCGCGGCGCTTCGACCAGGCGGTGTCGGCCGAGCTGCCGCCGCTCAAGCTCGACCGCGCGCATTTCACGACCGTGCTGACCCCGCTCGACGAGGCGGATTGGGGACCGAACGGCACGGAGCGCGTCGCCTTCGAGGTGGCGACCAATCCCGGCGCCGCCCCCGGCCCGCTCGCGCGGATCGCCTCGGGCGGCGAGCTGTCGCGCTTCCTCTTGGCGCTCAAGGTCGTGCTGGCGCGCGTGTCGAGCGTGCCGACCATCGTCTTCGACGAGGTCGATGCCGGGATCGGCGGCGCGGTCGCCGCGGCAGTCGGCGAGCGGCTCCATCGCCTGGGCGCCGAGCTGCAGGTGCTGGTCGTCACCCACTCGCCGCAGGTGGCGGCGCGCGGGGCGCATCACTGGCGGGTGACCAAGCTCCCGGCCGCCGACGCCCCCCTCACCCGCGTCGAGCCCCTCGCCGAACCCGAGCGCCGCGAGGAGATCGCCCGCATGCTCTCCGGCGCCCGCATCACCGAGGAGGCCCGCGCCGCCGCGGACAGCTTGCTGGCGGCCGCAGCGGCGTGAGTTTCCACGGCCCACCTCACCCTGTCCCTCTCCCCCCTGAAGGGCGGAGAGGAGACGCAGCTTCGCCGCCCGAGAATTCCCTCTCCGCCCTCGGGGGCGGAGAGGGACAGGGTGAGGTGGGGGATCCGGTCAGGGGCTACTCGCCGAACGAGCTCTTCGAGCAATCGCCGATTCGCTTGCGGGTCACGGTCATCACCGTGCTGCCGTGGGTGATGACCGCCGCGGTGTGGTCGCCGAAATAGGTGGCGACGACGCTGCTCTGGCCGCCCGCCGTGCAGGTGAGCGTATAGGTCACCGTATTCCCGTCGCGGTGATACTCGGAGGCCGTGCAGGCGCCGTTCTCGGCGGCGGCCTCGCCGCGCTCGAACTTCTCGGTGTTCTGGATGTCCTTTGCCAGGTAGCAGCTCTGCTTGGTCTGGTGCGAGCCGTCCGCCTTCGTCGCCACTTCCTCCCACAACCCGGGCTTCATGTTGAGGTCGCCCCACGCCGCGACCGCGAGGCCCAGCCCCAGGACCACCACCGCCAGACGCCGCATCGCACCCCTCGCCTCACCGCCGCCCCGACTATCCGCCGCGGCCGCGCCGCTGTCCACCGGGCGCCGACCCCGTTGCAGCCGGCGCGCCGCTCTGGCAACTCTGCTCTTCGAATGACCGGGATTCCGGAGCGGCGACGATGCACGCGGACAGACCCCCACCCAACCCTCCCCCGCAAGCGGGAGAGGGCTCGTTACCCCCTCTCCCGC
>DATGFU010000216.1:0-12183 GCA_035308865.1 Allostellaceae bacterium
TCTCGACGATCACGCGGAAGGCCATGACGTCGGAGAGCTGCTCGAACCCGACGTTCTTCTTCTGCATCTTGCGCCAGATCGAATAGGGCGTCTTCTCCCGCCCCGTGACGGTGCAATCGACGCCGCCGTCGTGCAGCGTCTTCAGCAGCTCCGCCTGCACGCGCTTGACGAGGTCCTCGCCCTTCTCCTTGAGGAAGGCGAGCCGCGTCATCACGCTGGCCCGCCCCTCGGGATGAAGCTCGGCGAACGCCAGGTCCTCGAGCTCGTCCTTCATCGTGTGGATGCCGATGCGCTCGGCCAGCGGCGCGTAGATCTCCATGGTCTCGCGCGCGATGCGCTGGCGCTTCGCCGGATCCTTCACGAAACGCAGCGTCTGCATGTTGTGCAGCCGGTCGGCCAGCTTGACGAGGAGGACGCGGATGTCCTCCGACATCGCCAGGACGAGCTTGCGGAAGTTCTCGGCCTGCTTGGACTTGTCGGACTGCAGCTCGATCCGCGACAGCTTGGTCACGCCGTCGACCAGCCGCGCGATGTCCTTGCCGAACAGCCGCTCGATGTCCTCGAGCGTGGCGACCGTGTCCTCGACCGTATCGTGCAGCAGCCCGGTGACGATCGAGGCCGTATCGAGCTTCATGCGAGCGAGGATGCCCGCGACCTCGACCGGATGTGAGAAATAGGGATCGCCGGAATCCCGCTTCTGCGAACCGTGCGCCTGCACGGTGAAGACGTATGCGCGATTCAGCAGATCCTCGTCGGCGTCGGGATCGTACTCCTTGACCCTTTCGACGAGCTCAAACTGGCGGAGCATCAGCCGCAAGCCCCGCCATCCGCACCGGTATACGACCGGATCGGCGGTTCATCGCGCTACGGCGCCCTCGCCCCGACTGCACTCCGTTCCGCTCCTTCGATCAGGTTTCCTCGTCGACGAAGCCGCCGCCGAAATCGACGCCCTCGGCGCCTTCGGTGGCCAACTCCTCTTCACCAGGCTCCGCCTCGACCTCTTCGCCTTCCATCTCGTCGGAGAGCTCCTCGGCGATCACCCGCTCGCCGGCGCCGCGCGGCCAGGTCTCGTCGGCCAGGGTCAGCTCCCGATCCTCTTCCGGCTCGTCCACCTCGGCCTTCTTCTGGAGGCCGGTCACCAGCGCGTTCTTGAGGCTCTCGACGACGACCGTCGAATCAGCGATCTCGCGCAGCGCCACGACCGGGTTCTTGTCGTCGTCACGATCAAGCGTCAGCGTCGCGCCGGACGATATGTCGCGCGCCCGCTGCGCCGCCACGAGCACCAGCTCGAAGCGGTTCGGCACCTTCATCACGCAATCTTCAACCGTTACACGCGCCATGGCGGTTCAGTCCCTGGAAATCTCCGCGAACTCTCAGATATACGCTGCGCCCTCTCGACGGTGCAATAACGGACGGGGCATGGCAGATCATCCGTTAGAATCGAGAGGACGGACGATTTGTTCGGGCCCGACCCGCGCGAGGAGCGCGCCCGCATCGTCCCCGAAGCCCGGATGGCGCCAGCCCGGCGCGATGTCGAGCAACGGCCGCAGCACGAAGGCCCGTTCGTGCAGTCGCGGATGGGGCAGCACGGGCCATCCCTCGCTGACCTGCCCCTCATAGTCCAGAAGATCGAGGTCGATCGTCCTCGCGGCGTTCGGCACGGACCGGACGCGCTCGAAATCCTGCTCGATCGCATGCAGCTTTCGCAGCAGATCCGCCGGCGGCAGGGCGGTCGCCAGCGCGGCCACGCCATTCACGAACCAGGGCTGGTCCGAGGCCGGGACGGGCGCCGATTCGTACCACGGCGAGCATGCCGCGACTCGGATGCCCTCCCCTCCCAGCGCCTCCAAGGCGGCGGTCAGCGTCGCGGCCGCCGTGCCGAACCGGCTCGGCAGGTTGGCCCCCAGTCCGATCAGGATCACGTGGCGCACCAAGCCGTTACGGTCGCGGCGGACCTGCCCGCGACGGACGCTCTGCAGGGGCACGCCCGTTCGGCCTTGTGCCTGCTCGCCGACCGCCGCATATCTGACGCATTGTCATACCTGTTCATCGGGGTCACGCATTGCCGAGCGACGTCAGGAACCACACCATGAAATTCTATACCGAGGAGCGCATCGGCATCTTCATCGACGGCGCCAACCTCCATGCCGCCGCCCGCGCGCTCGGCTTCGACATCGACTATCGCCGCCTGCTCGAACTGTTCCGCAGCCGCGGCCGCCTCATCCGCGCCTTCTATTACACGGCGCTGCTGGAGGACCAGGAGTACTCGCCGATCCGGCCGCTCGTCGATTGGCTGGACTATAACGGCTACACCATGGTGACCAAGCCGACCAAGGAATTCACCGATGCCATGGGGCGCCGCAAGATCAAGGGCAACATGGACATCGAGCTCGCCATCGACGTCATGGAGATGGCGCAATACCTCGACCACGTCGTGCTGTTCTCCGGCGACGGCGATTTCCGCCGGCTCGTCGAGGCGGTGCAGCGCAAGGGCATCCGCGTGACCGTCGTGTCGACGATCCGCTCGGCGCCGCCGATGGTTGCGGACGAGCTGCGGCGGCAGGCCGACACATTTCTGGAGCTTCTGGATCTGGCGCCCGAGATCCAGCGGATCCGCGACGACCACGCCCAGTCGCACCGCCACGAGGCCTACGCCCGGCAGGAAGCCGCCGACGAGGCATGAGCGACCTTGCAGCCGGACCGCCATCGGATTGTCCGCGCTGCCCTCGCCTCGTCGCCCTGCGTGCCGCCGAACGCGGCCGCCATCCCGACTGGTTCAACGCCCCCGTCCCGTCCTTTGGCGGCGCGGAAGCGCGGCTGCTGATCGTCGGGCTGGCACCCGGCCTCAACGGCGCCAACCGCACGGGGAGGCCGTTCACCGGCGACTATGCGGGCGTGCTCCTGTACGAGACGCTGGCCAAGTTCGGCCTGGCGCAGGGCGAGTACGCCGCCCGGGCCGATGACGGGCTGGTCCTGGTCGGCGCCAGGATCACGAACGCGGTGCGCTGCGTGCCGCCGGAGAACAAGCCGCTGCCCGCCGAGATCGCCGCCTGCCGGCCGTTCCTCGCCGCCGAACTGGGGGCTGCGAAAGGGCTGCGCGCGGTGCTGGCGCTCGGCCGGATCGCGCATGAGCAGATCCTGGCCGCGCTCGGCCTCAAACGGCAGCGCTTCGCCTTCGCGCACGGCGCGCGACACTACCTTCCCTCGGGGGTCATGCTGGCCGACAGCTACCACTGCTCACGCTACAACACCAACACGCGACGCCTGACCCGCGAGATGTTCGAGGCGGTCATCGAGGGCCTTCTGGAGGCCGTAAGCGGTGGTTGAATAGCGGTCCCTCGGATTTTGCTCGACATTATCTAAATTTCTATTCAAATTTCCTGCAACTTGAGTGCGGTTGCGGGGACCGATTTATGCACGGTTTCGCCACGATCATCGCGGTGGCTCAGGCGACGCCCGTCGTCCTGAACAGGCTGCGGCGCATTCCCAACTCCAACAGCATCCTGTCCCGCGCGATCCGTATCGGATTGCGGGTGCGCCTTCGCCTTGCGGTTTCTTAGCCCAGCGTCTCAACAAAACTGAGGAAGGGCATGGTACAAATAGGAAATCTGTTCTTTGCCAGCGGTCACGAATACCTACCTTATACTCGTGGTGGGTTAATTTTCTCTGTCGCGTGGCGGACAATTCATCTTCTCGCTACGTGAATACTGTGTCATAAACCTCGTGCGGCCGGGACGTCGGTCGCCGCAACCTTGGAGGATCCTTCATGAAGCTTCGCACTCTTGCGGTCATCGCGATCGCTGCGGTTGTCGTTCCCCCGGCCTATGCCGCGGCGCCGGGCAGCCTCTCGCACAGCAAGGCCCAGGCGGTCGTCATCCCGCCGGCCACGCCTGCGGCGTATCACGCGACGATCGGGCTTCACATCCAGTCGACCATCATTCCGCCGGTGGCGCGGCGTGTGGCACCTGAGTCGACGATCATCCCGCCGGTGGCGAAGACTGTGAATCCGCAGTCGACGATCATTCCGCCGGTGGCGAAGACCGTGAATCCGCAGTCGACGATCATCCCGCCGGTCGCGAAGCGGGTAAGCCCGCAATCGACCATCATTCCGCCCGTCTAGGCGAAGCGGGTCATCGGCTAAGAGGGTTTGCGACCGACGCCCTGCCCATCACCTCCTGGGGCAGGGCGGTTCGTCCGCGGAGTAGGGCCGCGGACTCGTCAGCAGGGCCCAAGCCTGAGGGCATCAGGCTTGGGGTTGCGATCTGGCCGGAACGTCCCGGTCGGTTCAGGTCGGGCACGCCGCCGGAAGAGGCCTCTTCCGGCGGCGAACTATTTCGTGAGATTGCCGGGGAGGTTCAGGCGTCGGCCCCGATGTCCGCGTGAGCGCTCTGTGCGCCGCGGCGATCGGCATGAGCCGGGTCCGATGTCCCCATCCCCACGATCCGCTCCGCCGGCAGGCGCAAGGTCACCGTCGTGCCGCTGCCGCGCACGCTGGTCAGCTCGACGCTGCCGCCGTGCAGCTCGATCAGCTGCTTGGTGAGCGGCAGCCCCAGCCCGGTGCCGGCCACGGCCCGCGCATTGCCGCCCTGGCCGAAGCGCTCGAAGGCCCTGGGCACGTCCTCCGGCGCCAGGCCGACGCCGGTATCCCGGACGACGATCGCCACGCCTTCGGGCTCGAGATGGACCCCGGCCGACACGTCGCCGCCCCGCGGCGTGAACTTCACCGCATTGGCCAGCACGTTGATGACCGCCTGGCGCAGGCGAAGCGTGTCGATCCGGACCAGGACGTTGCCGAGCGGCCACTGCCGCAGGCGCACGCCGCCGGCATGAGCCGCCTCGCGCACGAAGATGGCGGCGTCGGCGATGAGCGCGTCGAGCGCGGCCTCGTCCTCGACCAGCTCCAGCTTCCCGGCTTCCGCCTTCGACAGGTCGAGGAGCTGGCTGATGAGCTCAAGCAGATGCTGGCCGCTGCGCTGGATGTCGGCGATGTAGGATTCGTAGCGCGGCGGCAGCGGCCCGAACATGCGGCGATGCATGACCTCGGCGAAGCCGATGATCGCGTTGAGCGGCGTCCGGAGCTCGTGGCTCATGTTCGCGAAGAATTCCGAGCGGGCACGGCTCGCCTTCTCCGCCTTGGCGTGGGCAGCCCGCAGATCCTCCGCCAGCCGCCGATAGGCGGCCGCCTCGGACTTGCTCTTCTCCAGCTCGATGATGACCGAGACGCGCCGGACGTAGTCCTCGGTCATGTGCGTGAGCCGGCGGGTGACCTGATGGTACGAGACGAAGGCGTCCAGCGCCTTCTCGTACTGGCCGAGCCGCTTGTAGCAGGTTGACCGCAGCATATGGCCGCGGGTCAGTGAATCGGGCGTGAGGTTCGCGGTCTCCAGGGCCGCAAGACAGGTGGCAAGCGCGTCTTCCGGCCGGCCAAGCTCGAACAGCGCCTCGCCGATGCCGATGCCGGCATCCGCCTGGACCACCACATCCTGCTGCTGCCGTGCGTTCTCGAGATTCTCCTGGAAGATCGCCAGCGCCTCGGACGGCGAGCCCCGCAGCAGCAGGGCCTGGGCCATGGTATCCCGGATGTCCCAGCGGAAATTGCCGCCCCACTTGTCGAGCGCGTCCATCGCCTCGGGAACGAGCACGTGGTACGCGGCGTCGGCGTCGCGGATGATCGCTTCCCGATCGGTTGCCGCGCGGGCCCGGTGGATCAGCGTCTGCGCCTTGTTGTTGAGCAGCAGCAGCCGCTGGAACTCGAACCCCTCGCCCTCGGTCAGCTCCAGCGCCTGGTCGTAGACGACCATGCTCTGCTCGGGGTTGCCGAGATGCCCGAGAATGCTGCCGATCAGGCTGAGGCAGCCGACCTGGCGGCGGAGATCGCCGACCTCGACCGCGCAGGCGGCGCTGCGCTCGAAGGCCAGCAGCGCCTCGCTCCACCGGCATTCGTGCCAGAGCCCGGTGCCCACGGAGAAATGCGCCGTGCTCTCGGTGGTACGGTCGCCGATCGCCTCGGCCAGGCGAACGGCTTCGTTGCCGAGCTCGATCGCCTCGGTGGTCCTGCCGATCCAGCGATGTGCCGACGAGCAGAGGACGAGAGCGCGGGCAAGCAGCGACGAATCGCCGAGCTTGCGTGACGCAGCCACCGCAGCCTGCGCGGTCACCAGGTCCTGCGCGGAGAGCTTGCGTCCTTCGAGCTGCTGGAGGATGCCGGCGATGCGGTCCGCCAGTTCGGCAGAGGGCAGCGTCAGGAGCAACGCCGCGTCGTCCTGCGACTCTTCCTGTGCTACCGCTACCGCTTCCGACACCGACTCCCGATTCACTTTCCGCCGAAGCAGGCCCTGCAAGCCCGCCGCTGAGCCGCAAAGCGTCGGCCCCGCCCTCGGGCGCCAGTTGGACCATAGGTTGTCCGATAAGTCAAAACTCGCATCATTTTTGGGCAGAGCGACCGAGCGCGGGCGACGACAGGCAGGGGCATTCGGGCTAAAGACGGGCGTCGCGTTCCGCACGAGGCCCTTCATGGCAGAGCAGACGACCGAACCGCGCAGCACCGCCCGCGATCCGCGCTACGACATCCTCTTCGAGGCGGTGCGGATAGGGCCGGTGACGGCGCGCAACCGCTTCTATCAGGTCCCTCATTGCAACGGAATGGGATACCGCGACCCGACCGCACTCGCCGTCATGCGCGGGGTCAAGGCGGAAGGCGGCTGGGCGGTCGTCTGCACCGAGCAGGCCGAGTTCCACTACACCTCCGAGATCACCCCCTTCATCGAGCTCCGGCTGTGGGACGACCGCGACCTTCCCGGCATCACCCGTGCCGTGGACATGATTCACGAGCACGGCAGCCTGGCCGGCATCGAGCTCGCCTATAACGGCATGAACGGCCCGAACCTCTACACTCGCGAGGTGCCGATGGGGCCATCCGATCTGCCGATCGCGACGTTCTCGTACGAGCCCTTGCAGGCGCGGCGGATGGACCGGAAGGACATCGCCAATATTCGCAAATGGCACCGCGAGGCGGCGCTGCGGGCGCGACGCGCTGGATTCGACCTGGTCTATGTCTATGCGGCGCACGGATTCGGCTTCCTCCACCACTTCCTGTCGCGCCGCTTCAACGACCGCACGGACGAGTACGGCGGCTCGCTGGAAAACCGCTCCCGGCTGATGCGCGAGATCACCGAGGACACGAAGGAGGCGGTGGGCGACACCTGTGCCGTGCCGGTGCGCATCTCGATGGACGAGCTGATGGGCCCGGACGGGCTGGAGCGCGCCGAGGTCGAGGACATGATCGGGCTGATGGCCGATCTGCCCGATCTCTGGGACGTCACCATCGCCGGCTGGGAGAATGACAGCCGCACCTCGCGCTTCGCCGAGGAGGGCGCGCAGGAGCCGTTCATCGCCGGCGTGAAGCGCCTCACCTCGAAACCGGTGGTGGGCGTCGGCCGCTACACTTCGGTCGACCGCATGGTGAGCCTGGTGCGCCGCGGGGTGATGGACCTGATCGGCGCCGCCCGGCCTTCGATCGCCGACCCGTTCCTGCCGAAGAAGATCGAAGAGGGACGGCTGGACGACATTCGCGAATGCATCGGCTGCAACATCTGCGTCTCCGGCGATTTCACCAGCGCGCCGATCCGCTGCACCCAGAACCCGACCATGGCCGAGGAATGGCGCCGGGGCTGGCATCCCGAGCGGGTCAGGCCGAAGCGCTCCGACCGGCCGGTGCTGATCGTAGGATCCGGGCCGGCCGGGCTGGAGGCGGCGCAGGTTCTGGGCAAGCGCGGCTATCCGGTGACGCTCGCCGAGGCCGGCACCGAGCTCGGCGGCCGGGTCGTCAGGGAAGCCCGCCTCCCCGGCCTCGCCGCGTGGATCAGGGTGCGCGACTACCGCCGGCAACAGCTGCATCAGCTGCCCAATGTCGAGGTCTATTTCGACAGCCGTCTCACTGCGGACGACGTGCTGGGCTTCGGCTTCCCGCGGGTGGTGATCGCCACCGGCGCATCCTGGCGCGCCGACGGCGTCGGCCATCGCCATACCAGGCCCATCCCGATCGCGGCAGAAGCCGACGTGCTGTCGCCGACCGACATCATGGACGGCCGACGGCCGCGCGGACGCCGCGTCGTCGTGTGGGACGACGACCACTATTACATGGCCAGCGTTCTGGCCGAGCTGCTGGTCGCCTCGGGCTGCGAGATCATCTTCGTCACCCCGGCGCCCGAGGTCTCGACCTGGACGCGTAACACGATGGAGCAGCACTTCATCCAGCGGCGGCTGATCGAGAAGGGCGTCGCGATCCGCACGTGCCGGTCGCTCGACGCGATCGAGCCGGACGCGGTCGTCACCTCCTGCGTCTTCACCGGCGCGACCGAGCGGCTGGCAGCGGAGAGCGTCGTCCTGGTCACCGCGCGCCTGCCCGAGGATACGCTGCGCCGCGAGCTGGAGGCGCGCGAGGCGGAGTGGCCGGCGGCCGGCATCGAGAATGTCACGGCGATCGGCGACGCGCTCGCGCCGGCGACCATCGCGCATGCGACCTATGCCGGCCGGCGTTACGCCGAGGATCTCGACGGCGATCCCCTGCCGGACGGCGCGCTGCCGTTCCGCCGCGAGCTGACCGAGCTGGCACCGCTCGATATCGTTCGCATGGTGACAAATTTGTGATTGCTCATCGAAGAGGCAGCCGATAGGGTCGCGCGCTTCGGCCGCCACCCTGGTGAAAGCGGCCTGCAGGCTTGGCAGACGCGTAGAGGATTATGCACGAAACTTCGTCGCCCCTCGGGGAAACCCTGTTCCCCGATCGCCAGATTTCGGTCCGCACGCGCGATAGGACTTGGCAGATCGCGCTGCCGGGCCGCTACCAGGCCGCCTTCGCCGTGGCCTTCGTCATCGCCATCTTCGGCTCCGCGCTCGCCGTCACCCGGTCGATGCTGTTCCAGGCCCGGCTCAGCGCTTCCCTCGACCAGACCGAGGACAGCCTCGCCCGTGCCCAGCAAGCGGCCGACACCACGCGCCGGAAGCTCCAGTCCCTGGCCAGCGACGGCGAGGAAACACGTGACGCCGATGTGCTGGCGCAGCGGGTCGCCGACCGCATCGCCAACCTGGAACAGGCGGTCAAGGATGCCGAGGCGAAGCAGCAGGCGGCGGAAGCGGAGCGCGACCGCGTCGGCGCCGAGGCCAAAAGCAAGCCCGACAAATCGGCCGTGCGGACGGAAACGCGGCACCTGAAGCTCGTCGAGGTCCCGCACCGGCCCGGCCATACCGGAAAGCTCATCGCCGTGGCGCCGCCCGCCGCCGCGCCGGCTGAGGCCAGTGTGGCGCCGGCCGGCGAGAGCAGCCACTTCGACCTCGATGCCTTCATGTCCAAGCTCGGCGTCAAGGCATCGCACGCCGCCGGCGGTCCTTATGTGGCGCTCGGCCCCGGATCGCTCGAGCCGACGGCGCCCGATCCTCAGGATGCCGCGCTGCTCGCTACCCTGCCGTTGAGCGCACCGCTCGACGAGTATCAGCTCGAGAGCGGCTTCGGTGTCCGCGTCGATCCGATCAACGGCCACCGGGCCGTACACACCGGCATCGATCTCTCGGCGTCCTATCGCGCACCCGTCTACAGCACGTCAGGCGGCGAGGTCGTGTTCGCGGGCTATGCCGCCGCCTACGGGCGCATGGTCGAGATTGACCACGGCCACGGGATCCACACGCGATACGCACATCTTAGCCGTGTACTGGTCAATGTCGGCCAGCATGTCGGCAGGCACGACCAGATCGGGCTCCTGGGCTCGACCGGCCGGAGCACGGGACCGCACGTCCACTACGAGGTTCTGGTCAACGGCAGCGCCCGCAATCCCATACCCTTCCTCGAAGCGGGTAAGGTGGTACGCCTGATGAAGGCGGCGGACTGACTGCCCGCCATCGCATCGCCATATTGGTTCGCCAGCATCCCTGCCATGCGGAGATGACGCGGGTGGCCGGGTGATGTCTGTACACTATGTTACCGTTCCGTCGCGGTAGAAATCAGGGCAGCAGGTGGTCGGGTTCGACTTACCGGCGCGGCACCGGCGGAGGCTGGCGCGCGAGGCCGTTGACCTTGGTCGAGCACTTTTCACGCAGGCGCTGATTCAGGCGCTGACGGCGCTGAGCGGGATATTGATCGTCCGGGCGCTCGATCCCCGCGAGTATGCCTATTACACCATTGCGGCGGCGGCCATCACGGCGATGGCCGCCCTCTCCAACGGCGGCATCCTCGAAGGGATGAGCGCCGCCGGCGCCCGGAAACCCACCGATCCGAACCGTCTCGCCGCCCTCGTCGAGACGGCAACCTCGCTGCGGACGACCCTCGCGCTGGCGATCGGCCTGCCGATCGCGGTGTCGGCGATCCTGATGCTGGCGTGGAACGGCGCGCCGATCGGCACGATCATCCCGCTTGTGCTGGCCGTGGTCCTGGTCAATCTCGGCGAGCTGAGCTGGTCGGTGCTCTACCTCGTACCGTGGCTGGGCCGCCGCATCCCCGAGCTGCAGATGGTCGAGCTGCAAGGCTCGCTGGCGCGCTTCGCCGCTTGCGCGATCCTGCCGCTCTGCGCGCCGCGGGCCGATCTGGCCGTCCTCTGTGCCGCCGTCGGCTTCGGCGTCCAGATCCATCTGCTGCGCCGCCGCCGGCTGGTGCCGCAGCCGACGCAGCCCGTCGTGCCGGACCCGGCGCTGCGCCGGGAGCTCGTCTCGGTGCTGCGCCGGCAGTGGCCGAACGAGATCAATACGCTCGTGCAGAGCCAGATCGTTCTCTGGCTGCTGACCGCCTGCGCCGGCGCCGCCGATGTCGCGGCGTTCGGCGCGCTCGGCCGGATCACCATCGTCTTCGGCATCATCCTGCAGGCGCTTCACCGCACCATGCTGGGACGCTATGCCGGACTGCAGAGCCGGGGCACGGCGCTGCGCGTCTACGCCGCGGTGATCGGCGCCTTCCTGCTGCTGGCCGCCGTGCCGCTGTCGCTGTTCATCGCCTTCCCGCGGCCGGTGCTCCACCTCTTCGGTCACCACTACATCCACCTCGTGGACGAGTTCCGGCTCTTCGCGATCTATGCCCTGCTCTCGTCGCTGGCGACGCTGACGCTGTGGCTGAACTCGACGCGGGCCTGGATCATGCCGGCCGCCTTCCGGATCGCTTATCAGAGCGCCTCGCTCCTGGGCTTCGTGCTGTTGTTCGGCGCCGGCAGCCTGAGCGGCGTGCTGATGGCGGGGATCGCGGTCAACCTGATGCTGATCGCCGCGAATTTCGCCTACACGCTGTCCCGCCTGCGGGAGATGGCGCCGGCCTGACCCGGCCCGGCGCGGACCGCAAGGGTGATGCACAGGGCAAGCGCCACACCAAGCCAGGGCGGCGCGGGCACAAAACCGATCGCGAGGCAGCCGCCCAGGATCGGACCGGCGAGCCAAAGCGCCCGCAGCACCCAGCCGGTTGTCGGACCGTTCGTCCGCTTCGCAGCCACCGTCAGGCCAGCTTCGGCCAGGACGACGCCGAGGAACGACAAGCCGAGCCACGGCGCGGGCAGGAACGCCAGGACGAAGGCCCCGAGCATCGGCAGGATGGCGCGCGGGGGCGGAATTCTGCCGGCAGCGAGCGGCCGCGAGCGCCGCACGGGGTCACGTCGGTCCCGCCCGAGGGCGACGAGCTCGGCAAGAATCGACGCGCCCGCCATGCTGCTGGCAAGCATAAGCGCCGCAGCAGCAGCCCGAAGGACACCGCCGAGATCGGCCGGACCCACGACGACCAAAGGCAGGCCGGCGAGCAGTGCGGCCGGCCAGAGCCCTGCCCCGGCGATGCTGAGCCGGTCTGGGACGGCCGGCGGCACGGCAGGCACGACGACAGCTCGGGGCCATTGTCGAACGACGCGACGCAGCAGCGCCGCTCCCGCATTGACCGCGACCACCCCGCCGGCGCGCTGCCAGACCGCCAGATCGGCAGACGAGTTGCCGGCATAGTCGAAGCCGCCCTCGCCGAAATCCTGCACGAGCGCCGCTGCCTTCGCCCCGGATTTGAGGTTTACCGTGTCGTCCGATGCGTAGACGCCGTCGAACAGGCCGAGATGCTGCGCCACCGCCTCGACCTGCGTCCGCGTCGAGGCCGAGGCCAGGAAGATCCGGCGGCCGTGCGCCCGTTCGGACCGCAGCCGCTCCAGGAACGGCTCGTTCCACGGCAGCCGCGAC
>DATGFU010000217.1:0-5531 GCA_035308865.1 Allostellaceae bacterium
GGTCATGGTCGCCGTCGTCGCCGGGAAGAAGACCGTGCACGAGCCGGCGAGGCTGCAGGAGGCGGTGTTCATCTGCTGGTAGGCGTTCCGCAGGGGGCTGTCGACATCCTGGTTCGGGACGGGCTTGGTCACCGGGTTCGCGACTGTCACCGCGGCGGCCGCCGTCTGCGGTGCAGGCTGGCCGGCATCGGCGTCAACCAAACTCAGCATCGCGGCCGTTCCCGCCAAAAGTCGAATGATCGTCCCAGCCCGTTCCATCAGATCGTGCTCCCATCGATATGAGCTGCCGTCCAGTTCGGCAGCGCCATACTGGACCCACCCCACCCGGATCCGGTCTGAATCGATGCTAAATCTGGCTAAACCCGCCGCCGACGGAATGGCGAGCCGTCCAAACCCCTTCGCCATTGACATCCTCCGCCATCGGGCGGACGCTGCGTCCATCCCGAGGGGAGCCCCGCCAGGGGGCTGAGACACCGCCGGCTTCGGCAGCGCGGGAACCCTCCGAACCTGAACCGGGTCATGCCGGCGGAGGGACGGGATTGCGATCCCCGCTCGTCTCCCGGCTCAGCCCCATCCAAGGGAGACGGACCATGCCCGAAGGCAGCGCTGCGACGCCATTCCAGGTTTCGACCGGCCCTTTGCCGGCCTCGCGGAAGATTCATCTCGCAGGCGAACGCCATCCGGATATCCGCGTGGCGATGCGCGAGATCGCGCTGGAGCCGAGCTCCGGCGAACCCCCGGTCCGGGTCTATGATCCCTCGGGCCCGTATACCGATGCTGCCGCGACGATCGACATCGAGGCGGGGCTCAAGCCGCTGCGGCGCGAGTGGATCCTGGCCCGCGGCGACGTCGAGCCCTACGAGGGCCGCGCCGTGCGGCCCGAGGACAACGGGCTGCGCCGCGGCGAGGCTGGCAACATGGCCGAGTTCCCGCGGGCCGGACGGCTGCCGCTGCGCGCGAAGCCGGGCCGAGCCGTCACCCAGCTCGCCTATGCCCGCGCCGGGATCGTGACGCCGGAGATGGAGTACATCGCCATCCGCGAGAATCTCGGCCGGGCCCGGCTCGCCGAGGCGATCGAGCGCGACGGCGAGAGCTTCGGCGCCGAGATCCCCGATTTCGTCACGCCGGAGTTCGTGCGCGACGAGGTGGCGCGCGGCCGCGCCATCATCCCGGCCAACATCAACCACCCGGAATCCGAGCCGATGATCATCGGCCGGAACTTCCTGGTGAAGATCAACGCCAATATCGGCAACTCGGCTGTCGCCTCATCGATCGGCGAGGAGGTCGAGAAGATGGTGTGGGCGACGCGCTGGGGTGCCGATACCGTGATGGACCTTTCGACCGGGCCGAACATCCACACCACGCGCGAGTGGATTCTCCGCAACTCGCCCGTGCCGATCGGCACCGTGCCGATCTATCAGGCCCTCGGCAAGGTCGAGGGCAAGGCCGAGGAGCTCACCTGGGAGATTTACCGCGACACGCTGATCGAGCAGTGCGAGCAGGGCGTCGACTACTTCACCATCCATGCCGGCGTTCGGCTGGCCTACATCCCGCTCACCGCCAGACGGGTCACGGGCATCGTCTCGCGCGGCGGCTCGATCATGGCGAAATGGTGCCTGGCGCATCACCGGGAGAACTTCATCTACACGCATTTCGAGGAGATCTGCGAGATCATGCGCGCCTACGACGTCAGCTTCTCGCTCGGCGACGGTCTGCGGCCCGGCTCGATTGCCGACGCCAACGACCGCGCCCAGTTCTCGGAGCTGGAGACGCTCGGCGAGCTTGCGCGAGTGGCGTGGAAGCACGAGGCCCAGGTGATGATCGAAGGCCCAGGCCACGTGCCGATGCACAAGATCAAGCGCAATTTCGAGAAGCAGCTCGCGGAATGCGGCGAGGCGCCGTTCTACACGCTGGGGCCGCTCACCACCGACATCGCCCCCGGCTACGACCACATCACCAGCGGCATCGGCGCCGCGATGATCGGCTGGTACGGCACCGCGATGCTCTGCTACGTGACGCCCAAGGAGCATCTCGGCCTGCCCGACCGCGACGACGTGAAGGTCGGCGTCGTGACCTACAAGATCGCGGCGCATGCCGCAGACCTCGCCAAGGGCCACCCGGCAGCGCAGATCCGCGACGACGCGCTCAGCCGCGCCCGCTTCGAGTTCCGCTGGCGCGACCAGTTCAACCTCTCGCTCGATCCCGAGACGGCGCAGCTCTTCCACGACGAGACGCTGCCGGCGGAGGGCGCCAAGGTCGCGCATTTCTGCTCGATGTGCGGTCCAAAATTCTGCTCGATGAAAATCACTCAGGAGATCCGTGAGGCTGCCGAGGCCGGCATGGAAGAGATGTCGGAGAGCTTCCGCAAACACGGCGGAGAGATCTATCTTCCGGCGGTGGCTGCGGAGTAGCTCCCCTCTCCTGCCCTTCAGGGCGGAGAGGGAGGGGCCCGCGCGAGCGGGAGGGTGAGGTGGGCCGTCCCGACGCGCCGCGCTATCCCCCACCTCACCCTGACCCTCTCCGCCCCCAGGGGCGGAGAGGGGATATCGGAGGCGTGGTTCGAAGATGAGCAGCCGGCACGATCACGATCATGATCACCCCCATCACGATCATGGTCATGCGCACGGCCACTCGCATGGGCACGAGACCGCCTTCGGGGTCGGCGCGGCGCTGAACGCGGCCTTCGTGGTCGTGCAGGTCGGCGCCGGACTCTATGCCGGGTCGATGGCGCTGATCGCCGATGCCGGCCACAACCTCGCCGACGTGCTGGGGCTGCTGCTCGCCTGGGCGGCGGTTCGGCTGGGCAGGCAGCGGCCGAGCCGGCGGCGGACCTACGGCTATCGCCGCAGCTCGATCCTCGCCTCGCTGGCGAACGCGGTCATCCTGCTGATCGGCGTCGGCGCCATCGCGGTCGAGTCGATCCGCCGCCTGTTCGAGCCGACGCCGGTGGCGACCGGGATCATGATGGCGGTCGCGGCGTTGGGCATCGCGATCAACGGCGGATCGGCGCTGCTCTTCATGCGGGGCCGCCGACACGACCTCAACATCCGCGGCGCCTTCCTCCATCTGGTCTCGGATGCGCTGGTCTCGGTCGGGGTGGTCGTTGCGGCGGTGTTGATCCAGCTCACCGGGCTGCGGTGGATCGATCCCGCGGCCGGCCTCGCCATCGCCGCGATCATTACCTGGGGCACCTGGAGCCTGCTCCGCGAAAGCCTCCATCTCGCCATGGACGGCGTGCCGGGCGATATCGACCCCGAGGCCGTGGAGACATATTTGGGGCAACTGCCGGGTGTGACCGGCGTCCATCATCTCCACATCTGGGCCACCAGCACGACCGAAACCGCCCTCACCGTCCACCTCGTCAGACCGGGCCGCCCGCTCGACGACGCGTTGCTATCCCAGGCGAGCGGCGAGCTTAGGCGGCGGTTCGGCATCGCGCATGCGACGTTCCAGGTGGAGCGCGGCGACGCAACCTGCGCGATCGAACCGGCGGCCGCCGTGTGAGCAAATTATGCCGGGGCTTGGCGCCCGGCCGGGTCTTCCTAGATCGGAGCTTCGCGGGAAGATCCCTCGGAGCATGAAACCATGAAACTCCCTATCGTCTTTATGGTGGCTCTGGCCGCCCCGTCTGCGCTGGCGTTGGCCCAGTCTCCGCCGGTGGCACTGTCCGAATCCGTGGCGCCCGGCAACGGCGGCAGCATGCCCGCCGGTGGCTTGAGCGCCGCCGAGGTCGTCGGAAAGTATCTGCTCGACTCGAACGGCGTCTGGCTCGGCCGGATCCAAGGCGTGACGCCCGACGGCTCGACCGCCTCGGTGATCACGCCCGGCGGCCAGCGGACGACCGTCGCGATGGAGCGGCTCGGGCTCGGCAACGGCCCGAACACGGTGATCGAGGCCGGCAACAGCGACGCCGACAAGCTCAATCGCTCGGAGGCGTCGATCGGCGGACCGTAAGCCCCGCTCCCGGGAGAGCGTGCGGCGAATCTCATCGGTGCTTCGGCGGCGCTGATCGCCTATAAGGCGAGCCGCGCATCTTGGAGGTCCCCATGAAGGCGATTCTCGCCGCTCTCCCGCTTCTCCTCGTCAGCGCCACGGCGCTGGCCCAGGGCCAGCCGGCCCAGTCGGTGGTGCCGGGCAATGCCGGCAGCCGCGGACCGGGTGGCCTGTCGGCCGCGGAGGCCGAGCACAAGTGGCTGCTCGACGCCAACGGCGCCACGGTCGGCTGGATCGAGGGCGCGGCCAATGACGGCGCCGCCGTCACGGTGAAGACCCAGGACGGGCGCCGCATCACCGTGCCGTTGCGTCGGCTGAGCCTCGGCAACGGGCCCAACACGGTGATCGAGGGCGGCCACAGCGAGGCCGACGACCTCAACCGCCTCCAACTGTCGTCGCCGGCAAAGCCAAAGTAGGGGTCAGTCCCGACCGCGGATCCAGTCGCGGACGATCGGGTAGGTCTCGCTCGCCCAGCGCCTGCCGTTGAAGACGCCGTAATGCCCGACGCCCTTCTGCAGGTGATGGCGCTGCAGGGCCTTGGGCAGGCCGGTGACGAGATCGTGCGCCGCCACGGTCTGGCCGGGCGCGCAGATATCGTCGCGCTCGCCTTCGATCGTCAGCAGCGCGGTCTTGGTGATCGCCGCCGGCTCGACCTTGCGGCCGCGCGACACCAGCCTTCCTTCCGGGAGATGGTGCTCCTGGAAGACCTGCCGCATCGTCTGCAGATAGAACTCGGCCGGCAGATCCATCACCGCCATGTACTCGTCGTAGAACGCCCGCGTCGCCTCGGCGCTCTCGCCGTCACCCTTGACGAGGTTGTGGAAGAGCTCGACATGGGCGTTCACGTGCCGGTCGAGATTCATGCTCATGAAGCCGGCAAGCTGCATGAAGCCCGGATAGACGCGGCGGAAGGCGCCCTTGTAGCGGATCGGCACGATGCCGATCACGGTGCGCTCGAACCAGTCGTGCGAGTGAGCCTGGGCGACGGTGTTGACCTGGGTCGGGCTGCGCCGCGTGTCGATCGGCCCCCCCATCAGCGTCATCGTCAACGGCAGCGCGGGATCGTCGTCGGCCGCCATCAGCGACACCGCGGCGAGGACCGGCACCGAGGGTTGGCAGACGGCGATGACATGCGTCTTCGGCCCGAGATGCTGCAGGAAGTCGATCACGTGATCGACGAAGTCATCGAAGTCGAACCTTCCGTGCAGCAGCGAGACGTCCTGCGCGTTGTGCCAGTCCGTGATGTAGACGTCGTGGTCGGGCAGCAGCGTCCGCACCGTGCCCCGCAGGAGCGTGGCGAAATGCCCCGACATCGGCGCCACCACGAGGACGCGCGGCTGCGGGACGTTCAGATCCTTGCGGAAATGCAGGAGCGTGCAGAACGGGCGGGACCACGCCGCTTCTTCGGTGACCGCGACGGTCTGACCGTTCACCTCGGTGGAGCTGATCTTGAAGCCGGGGTGCTCATGGCTCATGCCGGCGCGGGCCAGCATCTCGCACGAGGCGGCGAAGCTCCTCAGGAAGACGTTGTCGTGGAA
>DATGFU010000218.1:0-3450 GCA_035308865.1 Allostellaceae bacterium
GCATCTCGTGGGGCGGCTTCTCGTCGCTGCAGGTAGCGGCGCGAAGGCCGCCGGCGCTGAAGGCGATCATCACCCACTGCTCGACCGACGACCGCTACACCGACGATGCGCATTATATCGGTGGCTGCGTCGTCCAGGACATGTTCGTCTGGGGATCGATGTTCTTCACCCTCCAGGGCTATCCGCCCGATCCGGCGACTCTTGGCGTGCGCTGGCGCGAGATGTGGATGGACCGGCTGAAGCACAACGAGTACCGGGTTATCGACTGGATGCGGCACCAGACGCGCGACGCCTTCTGGAAGCACGGCTCGATCGACGAGGATTACGGCGACATCGTCTGCCCGGTCTATGCGATCGGCGGCTGGACTGACGCCTACAACTGCGCGGTGCCGCGCATGCTTGCCGGGCTGAAGGCGCCGCACAAGGGGTTGATCGGTCCGTGGAGCCATTTCTATCCGCACGAAGGCGTGCCCGGCCCGGCGATCGGCTATCTCGACGAGGCCTTGCGCTGGTGGGACCACTGGCTGAAGGACCGCGACACCGGCATCATGGCCGAGCCGATGTATCGGGTGTGGATGGAGGACAAGGCCGCGTGCTGCGGCACGCTCCAGGTGCCCGGCCGCTGGGTCGCCGAGGACACCTGGCCGTCGCCGCGGATCGCGATGCAGAAGCGCTATCTCGTGGCCGACGGGCTGGCCGACCGGGCGGGGCCGGAGGGCAAGCACGTGCTGGCGCCGCGCCAGACCGTCGGGACCACCGGCGGGCATTGGTGCCCGTTCAATATGCCGACCGAGCTGCCGCTCGACCAGGCGGCCGACGACGCACGCTCCCTGGCCTTCGAGAGCGCGCCGCTCGCCGCCGATCTGGAGCTGCTGGGCGCGCCGGTGGCGACGCTCGACCTTGCCGTCGACCGGCCGGTCGCAGCGCTCGCCCTGCGGCTCAACGAGGTCGAGCCGGACGGGCGGTCAACCCGGGTCAGCTATGCCGTGCTGAACCTGACGCATCGCGCCGGCCACGAGCATCCGGAAGCGCTGGAGCCGGGCAAGCGCTACCGCATCCGCATCCCGCTGCGCGACATCGCGCATTCCTTCAAGGCCGGGAACCGGCTGAGATTGGCGATCTCGACAACCTATTGGCCGCTCATCTGGCCGTCGCCTGAGCCGGTGACGCTGACATTGTTCGTCGGCGGCTCGGAGCTCGACCTGCCGGTGCGGCCGCCGCGGCCGGAGGATGCCCGCCTTCATCCCTTCGCCGCGCCGGTCGTCCCGGCGGATTCGGGGCGGACCGTGATCGAGACGGCGCCGCCACAGACCAAGACTTTCGGCTGGGACGTCGCGACCGGCACGCTCAGCATCGCGAGCGAGCACGGGCGCGGTGCGGCCCGCCTCAATGCCATCGGAACGACGCTCGCCTCGGCGTGGAAGGAGACATCGCGGATCCGCGACGATGATCCGCTCTCGCCGAGTCTGGAGCACTGGCGCATGCAGCATTTCAGCCGCGACGACTGGGACGCGCGGGTCGAAACCACCATCCGGGTCAGCGTGTCGAAGGACGCCTTCAAGATCGGCGGCGACCTCAAGGCCTTCGAGCACGACAAGGAGGTGTTCACCCGGAGCTGGGAGGAATCCGTTCCGCGGCAACTGGTCTAGCTCGCCCGCGAGATCCCTGCTCGATTCAGGCGCGAGCGACCTCGCTCGGCGCGCGCGTTATTCGAGGTCGCGGGCTATGGTGTTATCCCAATGCCGGTCGAGTGCCGGCTTGCCGTGCTCGCTGGCGTTCGCGCTCTCGCGCAGGCGGAAGGTGTCTTTCGTGGCGGTCAGCTCGTAGTCGCCGGCGAGCGTCGTCTCCCACTCGCCCCGCTCGTAGCTGGAAAAATAGCCGCCGCTCCAGCGGCAGCTCAGCGGGTCGCCCTCGCGCATCGAGAATGTCCACTCGGTCCAACCCTCGCGGTGCGTGGTGCCGATATCGGCCAGGACGCGCGGCTGGTTGAGCCAGGTCTCGCGGATGGTGACGAGCCCGTTGGCATTGGGGCCGGTCTGCTCGCGGATCGTGCGGCCTCGCGTGGTCGGCGGCGCCGCATCGCGCAGCATCGGGATGGGGAAGGGCGCCTCCTCGGGCGGGACCGGCCGGACCGGTAGTGCCAGCGAGGACGCGCCGGTCGAGACGGTCAGTGTCACGATCTCGGGCGACGGCCAGATCAGTGGCCAGAGATTCTCGGAGAGCGCCAGCCTGATGCGGCTGCCGCGCTTGAAGCGGTGGGCGATGAAGTTGAGCTGGACCCTGACGTCATAGGGCTTGCCGGGCTCGAGCGGCGCAGGATGCTCGTGGCCGTCGCGATGGGTGAGGTTCAGGAGTCCCCAGGTTACCAGCCGAGACTGCCCGTCCGGCATCACCTCGTTGAGCCGCAGGGCGAGCTTCGCCACCGGCCGGTCGGCCGCGACGCGGATAGCGGCGATGGGGTTCCCCAGCACCTCGACATCGCTTTCAAGTGGCGTGCTGTCGAACACCAGCGATTTGGCATCGTCCGGCGACTGCTCCTTGGGCAGGTCCTCCGGCATCGAGAACGGGTGCGCCTCGCCTTGCAGGAGGCCGACGATCCGGTCGGCCTTGTAGGTCAGCGTTCGGCTCCCGCCGGACGCCGCCGCCAGCGCGCCGGGCGCGAGGTAGAAGGTAAGGGGACGCAGCTTCGTCGAGGGCCAGGACTGTTCAGCGATCCAGCGGCCCGGCACGTCCTTCGGGTAGGCCTCGACCGGCGTCTGGTACTCCAGATAGGCGCGGAACATCGGCTCGTTCATGATCCCGGTCTCCACGCCGTAGAGCCAATGGTGCCACCACCGCACTTCCTCGTGAATCCAGTCGAGGCCGGGACCCGGAATCGCGAAGTTCGGGTAGTTGTGGCCCCATGGTCCGACCAGGCATTTCCGTGGCACCTTGAGGCTGGCGACCGTGCGGGTGACGGCGTTGATGTAGTAGTCGGTGAGCCCGCCCACTGCGTAGACGGGGCATTTGACGCCGTCATAATCCCGCGCCACCGAGGCGTGTTGCCAATACGCGTCCTCACGCTGGTGCCGAGTCCAGACGGCGAGGATCGGCGGGGTCGCGTCCAGCCGTTGCTGCCACATCGTCCGCCAGCGGTCGCCGACGATCGCCGGGTCGGGTGCGCCGATCAGCACGGTCTTGAACATCAGGCCCCAGCCGTAATTCGGATTGTAGAGCGCGCCGCCGACGTAATGCGCATCGTCGGTGAAGCGCCGGTCGCTGAAGCAGAACGGCATCACCGCCTTCAGAGCCGGCGGCGCCAGGGCCGCAACCTGGAGGGCGTTGAACCCTCCCCACGAGATGCCGCGCATCCCGACCGCGCCGTTGCACCATCTCTGCGCCGCAAGCCAAGCGATCACCTCGACGGCATCGTCCTGCTCCTGCCGGAGATATTCGTCATGCAGAACGCCA
>DATGFU010000219.1:0-3982 GCA_035308865.1 Allostellaceae bacterium
GAGGCGACGCCTGCCGGCACCGGCGCCATGGCGGCGCTCCTGGGTGCGGAGCTCGATCAGGCGCAGGCGATCGCCGCCGATGCGGCCGCGGAAACCAAGCTCGTCTGCGGCGTCGCCAACGACAACGGCGGCGGCCAGGTCGTGGTGTCCGGCGCCAAGGCGGCGGTCGAGCGCGCGGTGGCCCTGGCGGCCGAGCGCGGGCTCAAGCGCGCGATCATGCTGCCGGTGAGCGCGCCTTTCCATTGCCCGCTGATGCAGCCCGCGGCCGATGTGATGGCCGAGGCGCTGGGCGCGATTGCGGTCGCGGTGCCCTCGGTGCCGGTCGTCGCCAACGTCACCGCCGCGCCGGTCCGCGATCCCGAGACGATCCGCCGGCTGCTGATCGAGCAGGTCACCGGCATGGTGCGCTGGCGCGAGACGGTGCTGCGGCTCAAGGAGGACGGCGTCACCGAGATCGTCGAGCTGGGTGCCGGCAAGGTGCTGGCCGGGCTGGTGCGCCGGATCGACCGCGACATCGAGGTCCGCTCGGTCGGCACGCCCGCCGATGTCGAGGCGTTCCTGAAGACGATCTGAGGAGGGCCGCCATGTTCGATCTCACCGGCAAGGTGGCACTGGTCACCGGCGCCACGGGCGGCATCGGCGGCGCCATCGCGCGTACGCTCCACGCCGCCGGCGCTTCCATCGTCTGCGCCGGAACCCGCATCCAGGTGCTGGACCGGCTGATCGGCGAGCTGGGCGAGCGCGCCGTCGCCGTGCCGGCGGATCTCTCCGACACCGCTGCCGGCGACGAGTTGGTGCGGCGGTCCGAGGCCGAGTTCGGCCGGCTCGACATCCTGGTCAACAATGCCGGGCTCACCCGCGACGGGCTCGCGCTGCGGATGAAGGACGAGGACTGGAACGCCGTCCTCGAGGTCAACCTCACCGCCGCGTTCCGCCTCGCGCGCGCCAGCCTACGCGGGATGATGAAGCGCCGCGAGGGGCGGATCGTCTCGATCACCTCGGTGGTCGGCGTCGCCGGAAACCCCGGCCAGGCGAACTATGCCGCCTCCAAGGCCGGGCTGATCGGCATGACCAAGGCGCTGGCCCAGGAGGTGGCGTCGCGTGGCATCACCGTGAACTGCGTCGCCCCCGGCTTCATCGAGACGCCGATGACGGATGCGCTCAACGAGCAGCAGCGCGAACGGATTCTGGGCGGGATTCCGGCCGGAAGACTCGGCCATGCGGACGAGGTTGCGGCCTCCGTCCTCTATCTCGCCTCGGCCGAGGCGGCCTATGTCACGGGCCAGACGATCCACGTGAACGGCGGCATGCTGATGCCGTGAACCCTTGGCGGAATGCGCTTCGCTTTTCCGCCCTACGGCGTTGTAGAGCGGAAAAGCGAAGCGCATTCCGCTGACAGCCGGCCACTGGCGCGGTGCGGGGAACTATGATAAGGCACCCCACCCTTGTCCGGCCCGGAGCCTGACCCAAATTGAGGCGCGATGCCGGCCTCGGCTGCTTGGTCGTCCGGAACGAAGCTTCCCTAAAATCCCTTATCCACCCGAGGAACAAAAGCATGAGTGACATTGCCGAGCGCGTGAAGAAGATCGTGGTCGAGCATCTCGGCGTCGAAGAGTCCAAGGTGACCGAGAACGCCAGCTTCATCGACGATCTCGGCGCCGACAGCCTCGACACGGTCGAGCTGGTGATGGCGTTCGAAGAGGAGTTCGGCTGCGAGATTCCGGACGAGGCCGCGGAGAAGATTGTGACCGTCAAGGACGCCGTCAGCTTCATCGAGGCGCATAGCTGATCCAAGCATGAGAAGAGTCGTCGTCACCGGTATCGGGCTCGTCACCCCGCTCGGCATCGGCATCGAGCATAACTGGAAAGCCCTGATCGCGGGCCGTTCGGGCATCAAGCGGATCGAGTCGTTCGACGTGTCGGACCTGCCGGCGCAGATCGCGGGGCAGGTGCCGCGCGGTCCGACCGCGGAGAATCTCTTCCACGCGGACGACTGGGTCGATCCCAAGGACCAGCGCCGGATGAACGAGTTCATCGTCTTCGCGCTGGCGGCCGCCGTGCAGGCGGTGGAGGATTCCGGCTGGACGCCGCAGGACGAGGAGAGCCGCGAGCGCACCGGCGTGATGATCGGCTCGGGCATCGGCGGGCTGAGCGGCATCGCCGACAGCGCCGTGGTGCTGCACGAGAAGGGGCCGCGGCGGGTCAGCCCGTTCTTCATCCCGTCGAACCTGATCAACCTGGCCTCCGGCCACGTCTCGATCCGTTACGGCTTCAAGGGGCCGAACCACGCGGTGGTCACGGCCTGCTCGACCGGCGCTCATGCGATCGGCGACGCCGCGCGGATCATCCAGTACGAGGACGCCGACGTCATGGTCGCCGGCGGCGCCGAGGCCGCGATCTGCCGCATCGGCCTCGCGGGATTCTGCCAGGCGAAGGCGCTGTCGAGCGGCTTCAACGACACGCCGGAGCGCGCCTCGCGGCCGTTCGACCGCGACCGCGACGGGTTCGTCATGGGCGAGGGCTCGGGCATCGTCGTGCTCGAGGAGCTGGAGCACGCCAAGCGGCGCGGCGCCAAGATCTACGGCGAGCTGATCGGCTACGGCATGGCCGGCGACGCCTACCACGTCACCGCCCCGGCCGAGGACGGCAGCGGCGCGTTCCGCTCGATGCAGGCGGCGCTGAAGCGGGCGCGGCTCAACCCTGACCAGATCGATTACATCAATGCCCACGGCACCTCGACGCCGCGCGGCGACGAGATCGAGGTGGGGGCGGTCAAGCGGCTGTTCGGCGACGCGGCCTACAAGGTCAGCATGTCGTCGACCAAATCGGCGATCGGGCATCTGCTGGGGGCGGCCGGCTCGGTCGAGGCGATCTATTCGCTGCTGGCGATGCGCGATTCGGTGCTGCCGCCGACGCTTAACCTCGAGAACCCGTCGGAAAGCTGCGACATCGACCTCGTGCCGCTGCGCGCGAAGGAGCGGCGTGTCCGCCATGTCCTGTCGAATTCCTTCGGATTCGGCGGGACCAACGCCTCGCTGGTCTTCGCGCCACCGCCCTAGAATTCCATGCGGTTCCTGCGCGGCCTCGCCGTCGCGCTGGCGCTTCTCGGCGCCGCGGCGGGGGCGGTCGCGTGGTGGGGCGTCACCTGGTACCGGACGCCGGGGCCGTCCGCCGCGGTCGTCACCGTCATCCTGCCGAAGCATGCAGGGCTCGCCGGCGCCGCCGGGCTTCTCGTCAGCTCGGGCGTGCTCGACCGGGCGTGGCCCTTCGAGATCGCGGAACGGCTTACCCAATCCAAGGGCGAGCTCAAGGCCGGAGAATACGCCGTTCCGCCCGCCGTGACCCCCGAGGCACTCCTGGCGCTGCTCCGTTCGGGCAAGACAGTCGTGCATCGCCTGACCGTTCCGGAAGGCCTTACGACTGCGCAGGTCCTGGCGCTGATCGATAAGGCCGAGGCGCTGGAAGGCGAGGTGACCGCACCGCCGGCCGAAGGGACGCTCTTTCCCTCGACCTACTTCTACGCCTGGGGGGACTCGCGGCAGGGCCTCGTCGACCGCATGCGGCGCGAGATGGAGCGCACCGTCGCCGAGCTCTGGCCCGGCCGCCACGCCGGGCTGCCGATCACCGATCCGAAACAGGCGGTGACGCTCGCCTCGATCGTCGAGAAGGAGACGGCGCGCGACGACGAGCGGCCGAAGATCGCCGGCGTCTTCTACAACCGGCTTCGTCTCGGCATGAAGCTGCAGTCCGACCCGACGGCGATCTACGCCGTGACGGGCGGCAAGGCGCCGCTCGGGCGGGCAATCGACAAGGCGGACCTGGCAGCGGACTCGCCCTACAACACCTATGTCATCGACGGATTGCCGCCCGGCCCGATCGACAATCCCGGCCGCGCCGCGCTGGAGGCGGTACTCGACCCGGAGGACACCGACGCGCTCTATTTCGTCGCCGACGGCACCGGCGGCCATGCCTTCTCGGCGAC
>DATGFU010000220.1:0-2904 GCA_035308865.1 Allostellaceae bacterium
TCAGGATACTCTGCCTGGAACTGCTTGAAGGTGTACTTGCTCACCGGGCATCCCCTTGCTATCTAGGGATAGTGTATCCGAAGGCGTACTTGTTGTAAAGGGATAAACGCGGGGTGGCGCCGACGCCGGCTTGATTTCCGCTGTCGATCCTGAGAGCGGCCGCTCGCTTAGGCTCCCAGGGCGGCAGCTCATGCCCGAGACCGTGGAAAAACGTGTCACAGGCGTGGGCGCGCGCCGGCCGAACGGGTCGAGGCACCCGCCCGCTGATCGATCGGTGTGCGCGGTTTGCACGAGGCGTCAGACCCTGATCGCCGCCATCAGCGGTCCCACGCCGAAGATCGTGATCAATCGCTTCAGGTTGTAGGCCAGGACGTGGAGGCTCATTTCGGTTCGGACCTTGTCGAGGGTCCGGGTCAGGAAGTGGGTGGCGCCCATCCAGGCCTTGAGCGTACCAAACGGGTGTTCGACGGTCTGTCGCCGCACGCCCATGGCCTGGGGCATGCGGTCGAGCCGGTCCTGCATCCTGTCGAGCACGTCCTCGTTCACCCAGCGCTTGATGCGCCGCAGCTTGGTCGGCGTGCACCGGGGTCTGAGCGGACAGGTGAAGCAGGCGCTGAGGTGGCGGTAGAAGTCGTGGTCTTCGGTGTGATCGGCCCGGCGCTTGGCCTTGGTGAGTTTTGCCCCCGCCGGGCAGGTGTAGTGGTCGTGCTCGGCGTCGTAGATGAAGTCCTGCCGGGTGAACAAGCCGCGCTTGGCTCCGCTCGACGTCAGGGTCTTGGGCATGATCGGTGCGACGCCCGTGCCTTCGCACGACAGAACCTGGTCGCCGTTGAAGTAGCCGCGGTCGAAGAGGGCGGTGACCTGCTCGCAGCCCGTGGCCTGCCGTGCCTTGAGCGCCATGGGCGCAAGCTGGTGGCGGTCGTACCCCTGGTTGATCACCTCGTGGGCCACGATCAGATGGTGCTCGGCGTCGACGGCGATCTGCACATTGTAGCCGACGGTGGCGGTGCCCTTGCCGCTGGTGGCCATCGATCGGGCGTCGGGATCGCTCAGCGAGACCTGCTGGTCGGGGGCGTCCTGAACCCTCTGCTCCATCGCCTTCAGGGCCAGCATCTGTTGGCGCAGGCCGGCGATCTTCTCCTTCAGCCGGACCGACTTGGCCTCGGCGATATCGCCCTCTTCGCGGTCGGCCCGGTCCAGCGCCCTCAGGTAACGCGCGATGCTGGCGTTGATCTGCTCCATCCGCCCGGTGACCTTGGCGACCGTGTAATTCTTGTCGCGATTGTTCACCGCTTTGAACTTGCTGCCGTCGATCGCAACAATGGCACCGGTAAACAGCTTGAGCCGACGGCAAAGCTCGACAAACTGTCCGCATACCGCCCGGATCGCCGCGCCATTGTCCCGGCGGAAGTCGGCGATCGTCTTGAAGTCAGGCGCCAGCCGCCCGGTCAGCCACATCAGCTCGATATTGCGTTGCGCTTCGCGTTCCAGCCGCCGGCTCGACTGCACGCGATTGAGATAGCCGTAGAGGTAGATCTTCAACAGCGTCGAGGGATGATAGGCCGGCCGGCCCGTCGCCGCCGGCGTCATCCCCGAAAACCCCAAGGCGGCAAGGTCAAGTTCGTCGATAAACGCCTCGATCACCCGAACCGGATTATCCTCGCCGACGTAATCCTCCAGGCTGTGCGGCAGCAGCGCCTGCTGCCTCCGATCTTCGCCATCGATGAACCGATGCATCGCTAATCCCCAGAGACCCAAGGCCCTAGGATTCTAAGGCAGCTTCGCTCCGCGCGGAATCCCCCAGGGCCGCAAATCTCGCCCCGTTTCCACACAGCCTGGCCCCAAACCGGACCTTGCCAGCGCGAACGAGCAACGGCGGGGCTGGCTGACATCGCCGCTGACATGGCGCAAGATTACCCTAAGGAATTCAGCGACCCCGGTCAGAGCCGCCGCGAGCCGGGCTTGTTGGCGACGAAAGATTGCGGGGAGCTTCGACGCGGACAGAGGACCTCATGACCCTCATCATGTACGAGCGCGTCGGCGCGGACGGGCGGCGTCCGAGTCCGTTCTCGTGGCGCATCCGCTACGCGTTGGCGCACAAGGGCATCGAGCCCGAGTTCCGCCATGTCCGTTTCGCCGATGTCGAGACGATCCGCGCGCAGAGCGGGCAGCATTTCGTCCCGATCGTCACCGATGGCGACCGGGTCATCCACGATTCCTGGAACATCGCCTGCTATCTCGAGGACCGTTTTCCGGACCGCCCCTCGCTGTTCGCCGGGGGCGGCGGACGTGGCCTCGCGCGCCTGGTCAACCATTGGTCGGACAACACGCTGGGCGCGGCAATCCGCCGGCTGATCGCGGCCGATTTCATCCTCTGCCTCGATCCCGGCGACCGCGCCTATTACCGCAGCTCGCGCGAGGCGGCGTTCGGCAGTACGCTAGAGGAATATTGCGCCGACCGGCCGCGCTGGCTCGCCGCGTTCGCCGCGGTGATCGCTCCGCTCGAACGCACCCTTGCCGAGCAGGCTTACCTCACAGGTACGAGCCCCGGCTACGCCGATTACATCGTCTTCTCGGTCTTCCAGTACGCCCGGCTTGGCTGCCCCGACGAGTTCCTCGACGAGGGCACGGCGCTTTGGCGCTGGCGCGCCGGGCTCGTCCAGGCTTTCGACGGGCTGGGCGATCGTTATCCGGGGTATCCGCGGCTAGATGCCACCGCATGATGACAGCTGAGGCGAGGAGGGCGGACATGCGTGGCCCAACCATCTTTTACGACAGCTATTGGTATTGCTACGCAAACAGCACGGCAATGCTGCTCAGTTCGGTCGGCGAACAGGGTTCTCCGCGTCTCATCGAGGCGCTCTCGGCTGTCGGCTTGGGCGCTTCCATAATGCCGAACGGCTT
>DATGFU010000221.1:0-6542 GCA_035308865.1 Allostellaceae bacterium
AGCCTTTGCCGACGCGGTTGTCGCGGCCGTGGATGCGACGCTTGCCGAGCTTCCACGCCGGGCGATCGCCGCGGAAAGCTGGCGCCGGTTCGGCGCCGTCATTGTCGTCAGCGATCTTGCCGAGGCCCCGGCCCTGGTCGACCGCCTCGCACCCGAGCATGTCGAGCTGGCGGTCGGGGATCCCGAAGCGCTGGCGCGCCGCATCCGGCACGCGGGGGCGATCTTCCTCGGCCGGCTGACGCCCGAGGCGGTCGGCGACTATCTCGGTGGGCCGAACCACGTGCTGCCGACCGCGCGCGCGGCGCGCTTCGCATCCGGGCTGGGCGTGGGCGACTTCTTGAAGCGCACGACGCTGCTCGGCTGCGATGGACCGAGCCTGGCCCGGCTTGGGCCGGCAGTCGTGACGCTTGCCGAAGCCGAGGGGCTCGATGCGCACGCGTTGTCGGTCCGGGTGAGGCTCCACGAGTGAGCGCGCCGCCGGGGGAGGCGCGTCTCGTCGGCATCACGCTGGACGAGCGCACGGTCATCCGGCGCAACGCCGATATCGAGCATGAACGCGCGGTCGCGATCTTCGACCTGCTCGAGGAGAACGCCTTCCGGCCGCTGGGCGTGCCGCCGGGTCCTTTTCATCTGCACCTGTCGATCGAGGAGAACCGGCTGGTGCTCGGGATCGAGACGCCCGATCGGCAGCCGCTCGACCGGGTGACCCTCCCGCTGCAGACCTTCCGCAAGACCGTCCGCGACTATTTCCTGATCTGCGAGAGCTACTATGAGGCCATCCGCAAGCTCAGCCCATCGCAGATCGAGGCGATCGACATGGGCCGCCGCGGCCTGCACAACGAAGCCGCGGAGCTGCTGCGCGAGCGCTTGGCCGACCGCATCGAGGTCGACGCGCAGACCGCGCGGCGGCTGTTCACGCTGATCTGCGTGCTGCACATTCGATAGGCGTCCGATGTCCCGCCTGCCATCGGCGCTGCTCTTCGTCTGCACCTTCAACACGGTCCGCTCGCCGATGGCCGAGGCGCTGACCAAGCGTCTGGTCGGCCAGCGCGCCTTCGTGGATTCCGTGGGCGTCCGGCCGGGCGAGGCCGATCCCTTCGTCGTCACCGTCATGGAGGAGGTCGGGCTCGATCTCCGGCGCCATCGCCCGAAGACCTTCGACGACCTGGAAGACGCCTATTTCGACCTGGTGATCACGCTCTCGCCCGAGGCACATCACCGGGCCCTCGAAATGACGCGGAGCATGGCCTGCGACGTCGAGTTCTGGCCGACCTTCGACCCCACCGCGGTCGAAGGCAGCCGCGAGGCGATGCTCGAGGCCTATCGCGGCGTGCGCGACGGGCTCGCGGGACGCATCGCCGACCGCTTCCCGGCGCGCGCCAAGGCGGGGCTGACGTAGCGGCCGAGGCGTTCAGCCGCGAGCGGCGAACCGCATCGCGAGGCCGGGCAGCCAGTAATAGGCCGAGAAGTAGTACGTGCCGAGCAGGATGAGCGCGGTCGCCGCGGTCAGCCCGGCCGCCGCGCCGATGCGCCATGCCAAGCTCGATCCCGGCCCGATGCCCCGGATGACCAGCTCGGCGACCGCGAGGTTGGGCAGATAGAAGAGGAACGCCATCACCACGTCGAACGGCCCCGTATAATTGTCGCTCTCGCCGGCATTGTCGGTCAGGAGCGACCAGAATCCGTAATCCATGCGATAGAGCCAGGAGCCGACGGCCAGCGCGAAGAGGCGGATCGCCCAGGCGCGGTGCAGCTCGAACCGCCGCGCCCGTGCATGGCGGAAGGCCTGAGCGGCTGCGATCACGACGAGCACGCCGTAAAGGCCGAAGCCGAGATTCATCGGGCCGCCGCCGACCGTACCCTTCAGCGCGATATAGGCGAGGCCGCCGATGCCGGTGACCAGCGCGGCGGTCACATAGACCCGGCCGATCCAGCGATGCACTGCTGGCGCCCGCGCGCGGATGGCGGCCACGAACTGGATCGGCCCCAGCACCAACAACAGGCTGCCGGTCAGGAAATGCAGGCCGATACCGGTCGTCGCCAGCGGCGCGTGGGCCTCGTAGAGCCGCGGCAGCGTCCGGTTCCACTGTTCGAGCACGCCCTGCGGAACCGCGCCGCCATAGAAGCCAATCGTGTAGATCCCAAAGGCGGCCGCGCTGAGCCACGTGACCGCGACCAGGGCTCGGACCGACCACCGGAGCAGCGCCGCTCCGGCCGCACTTGGCCTCGCCGACCCTGTCGGCGAGGCCGGCGCGATCGCCACGTCACTAACCTGGGCCGGAATGCACGAAGCCGCGGAAGGCCTCGATCACCTCGGGGATGGCGGCCTCGTTGAGCGGCGCCATGATATGGGCGCCGCCGACCCCCTCGATCGCGGCCAGCTCGCGCAGCAATTCGACGCAGATCCGCTTGCCTTCGTTCTTGGGATCGGCCGCTGCTTCGAGCCGATCGATGATCGCATCCGGGATCACCGAGCCCGGCAGATTGTCGCGGATCCAGCGGGCAGACCGGGCCGAGGCCGGCGGCGCGACCCCGATGAGCAGGTGGATCCGCCCGCCGAGACCATGCTCGGCCAGGCGAGCCACGTAGCGCCGCACGACCCCGGCATCCATGCAGAACTGCGTCTGTGCGAATTGCGCGCCGACGGCGATCTTGCGGGCGAGGCTGGTCGGCTGCCAATCGGGCGGCGGGTCGAGCGGCGCATCGGCCACGCCGACGAAGAAATCGGCGGCACCGCCGACCTTGCGCCCATGCAGCAGCTCGCCCTTGTCGCGGATGGCGACGGCGGTCTCCACCAACGCCTGGCTGTCGAGATCGAAGACCGGTTTGGCGTCGGGCTGATCGCCCTTCTTCGGGTCGTCGCCGCGCAGCATCAGGAGATTATGGATGCCGAGCGCCGCGGCCCCCACCATCTCGCTTTGCAGCGCGATGCGGTTACGGTCGCGCCCGGTAAGCTGCAGCACCGGCTCGATCCCGTTCTGGGCGAGAATGGCGGCTGCCGCGAGCGCGTCGAGATGCGCGCGGGCGCTCGCGCCGTCAGTCACGTTCACCGCATCGGCGAGGCCGTGCAGCGGCAGCGCCTTGGCGAGGAGATCCGCGGGATCGCAGGAGAGCGGCGGCGTGACCTCGGCCGTGATCGCGAATTGACCGTTCCGGAGCAAGGTGCGCAGGCGGCTCATCGCGCGCCCGGCATCGGCGGGAGGGTCGGCACGGGATCGAACATGCGGCGCTCTCGGGTCGTGGAGCCCCGACTATGGCATCGCCGACGGGGGCGCGTCAGCCCCTCATTGGATCCAATCGCCGGCCGATCATCGGCGAATTCGAAAGCAAGATCCGCCAAGTCCGCCCGGACCTCGCATGGTATCGTGGCCCCATGACGAAATATGCGCTTCTCGAGACGAAGATCGGCTGGTGCGGCCTGGCCTGGAGCGAGCACGGCATCGTCCGGGTGTGGCTGCCCGAGGCCAGCGAAGCGGCGACACGCGCACGCATCCGCCGCCGCTTCCCGCAGGCGGTCGAGGCATTGCCATCGCCGGAGATCCAGCGCGCGGCGAACGGTATCGTCGCGCTCCTGGCAGGCGAGCCGGTCGATCTCGGGTTCGTGAGGCTCGACATGGCGGGCGTGCCGGATTTCGAGCGGCGGGTCTATGCCATCGCCCGCACGATCCCGCCGGGACAGACGATGACTTACGGCGAGATTGCCGGCCGGCTTGGCGAGGACGGCGATCCACGGGCGGTCGGGCAGGCGATGGGCCACAATCCGTTTCCGATCGTCATGCCCTGCCACCGCGTGCTTGCCGCCGGCGGCAAGTACGGCGGCTTCTCGGCCCCTGGCGGGGTGGAGACCAAGCTCCGGCTGCTGACGATCGAAGGCGCCATCAAGCAGATGTCGCTGTTCGATAGCGCGTTCGGGTGAGCCGTCAGTCTTGCGGGAAGTTCCGCCGCCAGGTCGCGGCAAGGCGCGGTTCGGACTCAGCCCTGAGCGCGATCGCATGGATGCGGGGGCAATGCTCCGCGAACCAGGCCCGACGCGGGTGCCAGCACGTCATCACGCCGACGTAGATGTCGAGCGCCGAGAACCGGCCGAGGAACCACTCTCCTGCAGCTTCCCGCTCAACCGATTCCCAGAGCGACTTCCGGTAGTCGTCCACGGCGGTACGGAAGGCTTTCTGCGCTTCCGGATCGGCGACGAAGCGTGACGGATCGTCGGCAAAGGTGAAGGTCGGATAGATGTTGGCGACGAGGAAGACCAGCCAGCGGAGGAACCGCGGCCGCACCGGATCGGCCGCGCCGGGCGCCAGCGAGTCGCTGCCGGTCACGTCGGCGAGGTGCAGCGTGATGGCGGCGCTTTCGGTCATCACGCTGCCGTCGGGCAGGATCAGTGTCGGCACCTGGGCCACGGGATTGAGGGCGCGCAACCGCTCGCGCGCCGGCGCCGAGGCGAAGAGGTCGCCGACCTCCTCCATCGTGCAGTCCTGTTCGTACCAGGCGAGTTGGGCCTCGACGATCGCTGAGCCCCAGCCCGGGTTGCCGAAGAGTGTGTACGGCATCCTGCCCTCTTCCATCGTGGGAACGCGATCATACCGCGGCGAGATGTCGGCGATAGGGCCGCGAAGTCGCGTTGCCGCGGCGAGGCCGGGCGCCTAGCATCGTCCTCATGCTGGCGACGACGCTCTTCGAGAATGGCTCGCTTGCCGTCGTCCGGTGCGTCTGCGACGCGGGACCGGAGGCGGCACCGTTCCCCGAGCGCCATCGCGGGTATTCGATGTCCTATGTCCGCCGCGGCAGCTTCGGCTATCACGTCCGAGGCGGCGCGCACGGGCTGGTGGCGGGATCGTTCCTGGTCGGCGCGCCCGGCGATGAGTACCACTGCACGCACGATCACGCCGGCGGCGACGAATGCCTGTCGTTCCAGTTCGCGCCGGAGACCGAGGACACGATCGGCGGCGGCGATGCAGCCTGGCGGATCGGCGCGCTGCCGCCGGTTGCCGGTATGATCATGCTGGGCGAACTGGCCGAGGCCTCGGCCGCCGGGCGCAGCGATGTCGGGCTCGACGAGGTGGGGCTGTCGCTGGCCGCGCGGTTCACGGCGCAGGTCTCGGGGCGAACTCGGAGGCCGCCGCCGGATGTTGCGCGGGATCGGCGACGTGCGGTCGACGCCGCGCGCTGGGTCGAGGCGAACGCCCATCTGCCGATCGATCTCGAGACCGCGTCGGGCGTGGCCGGCCTCAGCCCGTTCCATTTTCTCCGCGTCTTCGCCGGCGTGCTGGGCGTGACGCCGCACCAGTACCTCGTCGGCGCCCGGCTGCGCCGCGCGGCGCAGCTGCTGGCGGAGGAGGGGCTGCGGATCACCGACATCGCGTACGAGGTGGGATACGGCGATCTCTCGAACTTCGTCCGCAGCTTCCGGCGCGCGGCCGGAATCTCGCCGCGCGACTACCGCCGGGCGACCCGCGGCGACCGCAAGATTTTCCAAGAAATGCTCGCGGCACCTGGGCCAGTGTGACCACCTCAACACGGGAGGTCTCTATGTACGATCATGTCGGATTGAAGGTCGCCGATCTCGCGGCGAGCACCCGGTTCTACTCGGCCGCGCTGGCGCCGCTCGGCCATGTCCTGTGCACGAGCTTCGAGGACGGGGCCGGGTTCGGACCGGACGGCCAGCCGGCGTTCTGGCTCGGCAGGGGACAGCCGGGGGCGGGCGCGCATGTCGCCTTCCGCGCACCGAGCCGCGATGCGGTGGACGCCTTCCATGCGGCGGGGCTGAAAGCCGGCGGCACGGACAATGGGGGCCCGGGAGTGCGTGCCGACTACGCGCCGACCTATTACGCGGCTTTCCTCATCGACCCCGACGGGAACAACGTCGAAGCTGTGTGCATGAGCTGAGCCGCGGCGATACCCCCACCCAACCCTCCCCCGAAAGCGGGAGAGGGCTTGTTACTCCCTCTCCCGCAGCGCGGGGGGCCGGGGTGGGGGTGTTCGGGATCAGTACCGGTAGTGGTCCGCCTTGTACGGACCAGCCTCGGAGACGCCGAGATATTCGGCCTGGGCCGGGCTGAGCTTGGTGAGGTGCACGCCCAGCTTCGCGAGGTGGAGGGCCGCGACCTTTTCGTCGAGGTGCTTCGGCAGCACGTAGACCTTGTGCTCGTACTTGCCGTGATGGGTGTAGAGCTCGATCTGGGCCAGCACCTGATTGGTGAAGCTGGCGCTCATCACGAAGCTCGGATGGCCGGTGGCGCAGCCGAGATTGACCAGCCGCCCCTTGGCCAGGACGATCAGCCGCTTGCCGTCCGGGAACACGACCTCGTCGACCTGCGGCTTGACCTCTTCCCAACGATAGTTCCGCAGGCTGTTGATCTGGATCTCGCTGTCGAAGTGGCCGATATTCGAGACGATGGCGCGATCCTTCATCGCCCGCATGTGGTCGAGCGTGATCACGTCGACATTGCCGGTCGCGGTGACGAAGATGTCGCCTAGCGGCGCAGCCTCGTCCATCGTCACCACCTGGTAGCCTTCCATCGCCGCCTGCAGCGCGCAGATGG
>DATGFU010000222.1:0-10483 GCA_035308865.1 Allostellaceae bacterium
GACTTGGCGCCCGACCGACAGCCTCGGGCAGCTCTGTCGGGGCGTTCCGATACGCGCTCTTAACGCGCTCAGGATGCAACGAAAGCAATCGACAGGCAATGAGCCGGTGGGCGGCACTGGGCCTGTCATCTGTCCGCCTCAACCCGCCGCCCGCATCCGGCTCAAACTCCCCGCATGTCCGCCGCCCCGCCGGAAACGCCCGCCCCCTCCCCGCCGCCGCCCGATCCCTGGCGGAGGGCGGCCGAGGAGCGCATCGCCATGCTGCGCGAGCTGGCCGAGATCGGCATGGGCATGGCGCGCGATCTTGGGCATCAGGAGGCCGATCGCAACGCCTCCCGCGAGGCGCCGCCGCCCGGCGTCGACGTGGCGCTGCAGTTCTCCCGCATCGCCAAGGTGGTGCGCCTCACGCTGGCGCTGGAGGCGCGGCTCGCCCGCGAGCTCGAGACCCAGGCCCGCAAGTCGCACCGCATCCGCGCCTGGCGCACCGCGCTGGAAGGCTTCCGCCCCACGCACGAGCCGGGCGAGATGCCGGCCGTCATCGAGCGGATCATCGAAAGCGAAGGCGATCCCGACGAGATCGGGTCGCTGCTGACCGATCTCCGCCAGTGGATCGGGCGAGGCCCGCGCGATCATGGCGCGGGGCCGGGCCTCAGCGCCGAGACGGTCGAGCAGATCAAGCGCGAGATCCTCGGCGTCCGCTCGCCGGCCGAGATCGACGCGGCAACGCCGGATCCAACGCCGCCGCCGCGCCCGCAGCCGCCGCCTCCCCCTCCCGACTCGCCCGCGCCACCGCCTCTATGCGTCGCGCCGCGCTCCCCTCCGCCTTCACCTCCCCAACCCGCCGGCCGCGGCCCCCCGACCCGCCCCTGGAACGTCAACCGCCGCTCTTTCTGATCCCGCCGCCACCTGCCCCTCTCCGCCCTTCAGGGGGGAGAGGGAGGGACCCGTCGCTTCAGCGACGGGAGGGTGAGGTGGGCACCGCCGCCCGAGCCTGTCCCCACCTCACCCCGACCCTCTCCCCCCAAAGGGCGGAGAGGGAGGTGACATGAACCGATTTTAACCCGCCGCCGACCCTCGCGCCCGTTGCGCGGCGGCGGTGCGATCCCACATCTAGCGCGGCGAATCCTTCCTCCGGAGACACCATGACCCCCGAAGAACGGCAGATGCTCGACGCGCTGGCCGACCGCATCCGCAGCGCCCCGCAGCAGGCCCCCGATGCCGAGGCCGACCAGGCCATCCGCCAGCTGGTGGCGGGCCGGCCGGACACCACCTACCTGCTCGCCCAGACCGTGCTGATGCAGGATTTCGCGCTGCGCAACGCCCAGGCCCAGATCGCCGATCTGCAGGGCCAGCTCCAGGCGGCGCAGCAGCAGCCGCGTTCCTCGGGCAGCTTCCTCGGCAATCTGTTCGGCAGCCACGGTCCGGCCAGCTCGGTGCCGCCCGGCACCACCGCACCCTCCAGCGGCCCGTGGACGCGCTCGGCCCCGCCCCAGCCCGATTACGCGCCGCAGCCGGTCGCCTATTCCTCCGGCTACGCGCCCGTCGTGATGCAGCCGTCGCAGACCTCGAGCTTCCTGCGCTCCGCCGCCACCACGGCGGCCGGCATCGCCGGCGGCGCGCTGCTCTTCGAAGGCATCAACTCGCTCTTCTCCGGCCATCCCGGCGGCTACATGGGCGCCGGGATGGGCGGCTGGGGACCCGGCTGGGGCGGCGGCGGCTGGGGCGGCGGCGGCGATTTCGGCCCGCGCGAGAGCATCAGCGAGACCACCATCAACAACAACTACTACAACGACGACCGGCCGTCTGACGCGCCCGAGCACCACCAGGACACCAGCTACCAGCCCGACCAGAACTTCGACCAGGGCGGCGGCTACCAGGACGCCGCCGACACCAGCACCGATTTCGGCGGCAGCGACGATTTCAGCGGCGGCAGCGACTCCGGCGGCGGCGGCGGGGACGACTACGCGTAACTAAGCCCAGAGGCCCCCTCTCCCGCTTGCGGGGGAGGGCTGGGGTGGGGGTGCCGGCCGCGTCACGCTGCCGAACCCCAGACTCTCGCAACACCGCCGCTGCGGCGATACCCCCACCCAACCCTCCCCCGCAAGCGGGAGAGGGCTCGATTGAAGCGTCGGAGAGCAGGAGGGGTCACACCCCCGCGTGAAGCTCGACCTCCAGCCAGGTATCCTGGTAGGTCGCCCCGGCACCGACCGCGGTCAGCTCGGCGCCGCACAGCATGTTGATCGTGCCCGACGCAGCATCCGCGGCCGGGCGCTGGCCGATCACCAGCACCACCCCCGGCAGGGTCTCGCTGCCGACCTTCGCGCGGAAGGTGATGCGGCCGCGGGCGTTCCTGAGGTCGACCAGGTCGCCGTCCGCCACCCCGCGGGCCGCCGCGTCCTCGGGATGCAGCACGCAGCTCGATTCGCCCGCCCGCTTCTCCAGGAACCGCGCGCCGGCATAGGCGGTGTGGCTCAGATGGAACCCGGGCGCGGTCAAGAGGCGCAACGGATGCGCGGGATCGCCCGGCTCCTGCCGCCAGTCCGGCAGCCCCGGCAATCCCGCCGCCTCCAGCACCGACGAGCGCACCTCCAGCCTTCCCGACGGCGTGCCGAACTCCTGCACGTCCGGCGGCGCCAGCTTGATCGGCCGGCCGCTCAGCACCTCTTCGGGATCGACCCCGCGCGCCAGCCCCGTCGCCCCCTCGATCAGCTCCGTCAGCAGCTCGCGGTCGGGCCGCCGGAAGACCGGATGCTCGACTCCCATCCGCCGCGCCAGCGCCCGCGCCACCCAGGCGTTCGACCGCGCCTCGCCCGGCGGCTCGACCGCCTGCGCGCCGAACTGCATGCGGTACGAGCCGTAGGACGTGTAGAGATCGTCCGTCTCGAGATAGGTCGCCGCCGGCAGCACGATGTCCGCGAACCGCGCCGTGTCGTTGAGCGTCGGCGCGTGGACCACCACGAACAGATCCTCGCGGCCGAGCGCGCGGCGCACCACGTGGCTGTCCGGGCAGGTCACGGCCGGGTTGTTGGCGGCGACGAAGAAGGCGCGGACCGGCGGGTCGGCGAGCTCCAGGATCTCGCGTCCCAGCGTCGCGTGGTTCAGCATCCGCCGTCCCGTGGCGCCGGTGGGCGCGCTCAGCCGCCCGGTCGGCAGGCCGTGGGCCGGCGAGCAGGAATAGAGCGCGCCCGCGCCGGGCTTCCCGTAGGCGCCGACCACCGCCGGCAGGATCGCCACCGCTCGCATCGCATCCGCGCCGCGCCGGTTGCGGGTCATGCCGAGGCCGAAGCGCAGGTAGGGCTTGCGCGCGGCCGCATAGGTCCGGGCCAGGCGCTCGATGTCGGCGGCCGGGATGCCCGTCGCACCCGCGGCGGCTTCCGGCGTGAACCGCGGCAGCACCTCGCGCTCCAGCTCGTCGAATCCCTGCGTCGCGCGCTCCAGATAGGCGCGGTCGGCGAGCCCGTCGCGCAGCAGCACGTGCATCACCCCGAAGGCCAGCGCGGCGTCGCTGCCGATATGCGGGCGCAGATGCCAGTCCGCCTGCAGCGCCGTGCGGGTGCGCTGGGGATCGATCACGACGATCGCCGCCCCCCGGTCGCGCGCCTGCTGCGCCAGCGCCCAGAAATGCACGTTGGTCGCAACCAGATCCGCGCCCCAGGCAAGGATCAGGTCGCACTCGGCCACGCCTTCCGGATCGGCGCCGCCGACCTCGCCCAAGGTCGCCACGAATGCCGCGTCCGCCGTCGAATCGCAGACCGTGCCGGTCTCGACCCCGCCGGCGCCCAGCGCCTCGAAGAGCCCGTTCGGCAGGCCGATGTTGAGCTTGCCCATATGGCCGGAATAGGCATAGCCGACCAGCGCCGCCGGCCCGTGCGCCGCGATCACCTCGCGCCAGCGCCCGGCGATGCGGTCGAGCGCCTCGTCCCAGCCGATCGGCTGGAACTCGCCCGCGCCCTTCGCGCCACGCCGCAACAGCGGCATCGTCAGCCGAGCGGCCGAGTTGATCAGCTCCGGCTCGCGCCCAACCTTGCCGCAGACGAACCCGGCGGTGAACTCCTGCTCCGGGTCGCCGGCAATGCGCGCGACCCTGCCGTCCTCGACCGTGACCATGAGCGAGCACATGTCGGGGCAGTCATGGCCGCAAACCGCGCGGACGATGCGGGACTTTTCCATCCCCGCATCTTATCCAAGATCCGCCCCTGCGGAACATACGCCCTTTCAATCGTCATGCCCGGCCTTGTGCCGGGCATCCACGTCGGCCCGACGCGCTGCTGCACGACGTGGATGGCCGGGACAAGCCCGGCCATGACGTTCAGGTGGCTCTGAACCAGTCTTGCGCGGCCCCGATGCCTCCGCCAGAACAGGCCACATGATCGGCGCGGCCCTCGCCCTCGACCCGGATTTCGTGGCCCTGCCCGCGGCCGCGCTGGCGCTCGTGCTGCTGGTGGGTGCGGCGCAGAAGCTGCGCGACTTCGCCCGTTTCCGCCGCGCCGTCGCCGAATATCGCGTGCTCCCCGCTCCCTTCGCCCTCCCCTTCGCCGTTCTGATCGTGCTGACCGAACTCGCCGCCGCAATGCTGCTGGCGGTCCCCGCGACACGCCCCCTCGGCGCGCTCGCCGCCCTCGCGCTGCTCCTCACCGTCTCCGCCAGTATCGCCGTGAACCTCCTCCGCGGCCGCAGCGAGATCGATTGCGGCTGCGGCGGCCCGGGCCAGACGATCTCGTGGGGCCTGGTCGCCCGGAACGCCGTGCTGGCGCTCCTCGCCCTCGCCGCCGCCGTCGAGCCCACCGCGCGTGCGTTCGGCCTCGCCGACGCCGCGATGATCGGCGCGGGCGCCCTCATCTGGGCCGGCCTCTATCTCGCCGCCGACCAGCTCCTCGCCAACCGCGCGGCGATGCGGCGGAGACCGGCCGCGTGACGCTCCTCGCGATCTCGAACGCCATCCTTTGGGCGACCGTGCTGGCGCTGGTGCTGGTGGTGCTGGCGCTCGCCCGGCAGATCGGCGTGCTCTACGAGCGCGTGGCGCCGCTGGGCGCGCTGTCGATCGACGCCGGGCCCGTCGTTGGCGAGCCTTCGCCCGGCTTCGACCTCACCTCGACCGACGGCAGCCCGGTCCGCATCGGCGGCGAGCGGCCGCGCGCGACGCTGCTCTTCTTCCTGTCGCCGGTCTGCCCGGTCTGCCGGAAGCTCCTGCCGATCCTGAAATCGCTGGCCGCCGCCGAGCGCGCCTGGCTCGATCTCGTGCTCGCCGGCGACGGCGCGGCCTCGGAGCACGTGGCCTATGTCGCGCGCCACGGCCTCGCCGGGTTCCCGCTGGTCCTGTCCGCCGAGCTCGGGCTCCGCTTCCGCGTGGGCAAGCTTCCCCATGCCGTGCTGATCGATCCCGACGGTACCATCCGCGCCAAGGGCCTGGTCAACAATCGCGAGCAGCTGGAGAGCCTCTTCACCGCCCGCGAGCTCGGCGTCGCCTCGGTCCAGGACTTCCTCGCCGCGCGTTGATGCTACCGCTTCAGCTGCCAGAGGAACGCGACCAGCACCAGGGCGAGCGAGGCCAGGCCGATGATCTCCCGCAGCGTGAGGCGCTGCCTGAGCGAGATCGGCACGGCGCGGCGGATGTCGTCGCCGGACATCGTCAGGAGCAGCAGGACGCCGAGGCCACAGAGCCGGCTGCTCGTCGACTGCCACGGTGCCCCGGCGAAGACGCCGGAGAAGACCGCCAGCGCGGTGAACGTGGCGGCCGCGGCATTCAGCGTGTTGGCGTCCTTCTGGGACTGCCGGGCGTCCGATTCCCGATCGAGAAGCCGGTCGCAGAGCCGGGCCGATTGGTGCCACCAGATCGCCGACAGGATGCCGAACAGGATGGTCATCAAGGTGCCGAAGGTTCTGATCGACGTATCCGCGGCCTCCGGCGTGGCCGCGGTTGCGACGGTCAGCCACGCGAGGCCGCCGATGACCAAGGCGGCGGCGCACCCCACGACCAGTTCGAGCATCGACCCCCCGGGACGTTATCGATCCCGGATCCAGTCTAGATTTGGATGATCGGAGTGTGGAGCCCGTGTGTTGGCCGCCGCGCCATGGTCAACCGCAGACGTCGCGATGCCTCAGGCGAGCCCGCAGGAGTCGGTCAGGTGCCCGGCATAGGGCCGCCAGACCTGGGTCTCGCCCAGCAACGGCAGGCCGAGGAAACCGCGCACCCGCAGATTGCCGGCGCGGTCGATCCACAGCTTGGCGCCGTAGGTCTCGCCGGTGCGCGGATCCGTGACCTTCCCCAGCCAGGTCCCGTCATCCGTCGGCCGCTCGTTGCTGATGATCGTCAGGCCGCATTGCGAGGTGCCGTGCACGTCGGTCGGCATCTTCTCGCCGGGGGCGCGGGCGATGCCGACGATCCGGCCGCACACCTCGTCGCCGCATTGCTCGATCGCGATGACGCCGTCGCCGTCGGATGTCAGCCAGTTGCCGAGCACGCGGGCAGGCTGATCCGCCCGAGCCGGTACGGCAGAGAGCATGACGCCGACGAGCGCAAGCCCGCAAACACGTCCGGCTAGTCGAAGGATTCGAGACATAGCAATTCCCGTGGCCTCCCGCGCATCGCCACACACGGGAAGTCGAGTGAATGTATTGGAGGTGCTTTAGTCTTCCGCGCTACACGACATAGGATCGCTCGCGCCCGATTCCCATCGGTGCGGGTCTGGTATCCGCCCAGAGCATTGTTCGGTACGGCCGTGAACCTTGGGCATCCGCGATCGACCGGATCGGACGGATTGAGAGTCCGCCCCGGCCGTCGACGATGATAGGGTGGCTCGCATTCGATTGATCGCACGCACCGTGGGATGATCGCGGGGATCGTGTCCGAGGTTGACGCGATCCGTGGCGTCCCGAACCCCTGAATCGAGCCCCGAGAGGAGCGGCGACATGGTAAAGACCGTTGCGGACCAGTTTGTCGAAGTGCTTGCCGCGGCCGGCGTGAAGCGCGTCTACGGCATCGTCGGCGACAGCCTGAACGGGCTGACGGACGCCCTGCGGCGCCACGGCAAGATGGAGTGGATCCATGTCCGGCACGAGGAGGTGGCCGCCTTCGCGGCCGGTGCGGAGGCGCATCTCACGGGCGCGCTCGCCGTCTGTGCCGGGAGCTGCGGCCCCGGCAATCTGCACCTGATCAACGGCCTCTTCGACTGTCACCGCTCGCGCGTGCCCGTGCTCGCCATCGCGGCGCACATCCCCTCCGCCGAGATCGGGGCCGGCTACTTCCAGGCGACGCATCCCGAATCCCTGTTCCAGGAATGCAGCCATTTCTGCGAGCTGATCTCCGGCGCGAACCAGATGCCGCGCATGCTGGAAATGGCGATCCGCGAGGCGGTGGGCAAACGCGGCGTCTCGGTGCTGGTGCTGCCCGGCGACGTGGCGCTGCTGCCGGCCTCGAATGCACCGCCCCCGAAGCCGCTCGGACTCCTCCCGCCACGGGCGGTGGTCGTCCCGGGGAAGGCCGAACTCGACAAGCTTGCGGCACTGCTGAACGGTCACGCGCGGATCACCATCCTGTGCGGCTCCGGCTGCGAAGGCGCGCATGACGAGCTGCTGGCGCTGGGCGAACGCCTCAAGGCGCCGATGGTCCACGCGCTTCGCGGCAAGGAGCATGTCGAGTGGGGGAACCCTTACGATGTCGGGATGACCGGCCTGATCGGCTTCTCGTCCGGTTACTACGCGATGCTCGACTGCGACGCCCTGCTCATGCTGGGGACCGATTTCCCCTACCGGCAGTTCTATCCGTCGGGCTCGGAGGTCCGCATCGCGCAGATCGATATCAGGGCGGAGCAGATCGGAAAGCGGACCCCGGTCGACCTCGGCATCGTCGGCGACATCCGACAGACCCTTCAGGCGTTGCTGCCGAGCCTCGCCGAGAAAAGCGACCGCACGCATCTCGACCAGGCCACCGCCCACTACCGCAGGGCCCGCGACGAGCTTGACGCGCTCGCCGTCGGCACATCGGGACGGCGGCCGATCCACCCGCAGCAGGTTGCCAAGACGATCAGCGATCTCGCTGCGGCAGATGCTGTCTTCACCTGCGATGTCGGCCTGCCCACGGTGTGGGGCGCGCGCTATCTCGCCATGAACGGGAAGCGGCGGCTTCTCGGATCGTACTGGCACGGTTCGATGGCCAATGCGATGGCGCAGGCGGTCGGCGCGCAGGCGGCGTTCCCCGGACGCCAGGTCGTCTCGCTATCGGGCGACGGCGGGTTCGCCATGCTGATGGGCGACATTCTTACGATGTCGCAGCACCGCCTGCCGGTGAAGGTCGTGGTGTTCAACAACGGCTCCCTCGGCTTCGTCGAGCTGGAGCAGAAATCGACAGGGTTCCTCAGCGTCGGCACGGAGCTTCAGAACCCCAATTTCGCCGCTATGGCCGAGGCGATCGGCATCCGCGGCATCCGGATCGAGGACCCAGGCGAGGTCGAGAGCGGCATCGCTGCGGCCTTCGCCCATGCCGGTCCGGTGCTGGTGGACGCCGTGGTGAACCGGACGGAGCTCGCGATGCCGCCGGCCGTCACGCTCGAGATGGCCAAGGGGTTCACGCTCTACATGGTGAAGGCCGTCATGAGCGGGAAGACGGACGAAGTCATCGACCTCGCGCGCTCGAACCTTTGGCGCTAGGAACGCCCCATCATGCGCTCAAGCACCTCCGCCGCCCCGTCGAGATGAGGATCGCCCCTGGAAGACAGGGCCGGCTCTCCTGGACCGTTCTCCTGTCCGTGTGCTTGGCCAGCTGCCGATCCGCCGGCGCGCCGTCCCTCGTCCTGTTCGGCGCCTACTTTCCGGCGTGGATGCTCTGCGCGACGGTCGGGGTCGTTATCGCCGCCGCCGCCCGCGTCGCGATGGTGGCGACCGGGCTGTCGACGACCTTGCCGTTCCAGCTCTTCGTCTGCCTCTCCGTCGGCGTGATCGCCGCGGTGCTTACCTGGTTCGTGCTTTTCGGATGACGCCCATGAACGCGGCACGCTTACGGGCGCAGGCACCCAAACTGATCTCCCTCGTGATCATTGCCGCGGGGATCGGGGTGGCGGTCTGGGCCGACCGGCACTCGACCCAGTATCCCTCGACCGACGACGCGTCGATCGATGCCGACGTGATCCACGTCGCAGCCGCAGTCGGGGGACGCATTATCGACATCCCCGTGGCAGAGAACGGCCGGGTCTCGAAGGGGGATCTGCTCTTCCAGATCGATCCCGTCCCCTATCAGCTGACCCTCCGCCAGGCGCAGGCCGATCTCGCCATCGCCGAAGCAGAGCTCGAGACGAAGCGAAGGTTTCTCTCGACTCAGCGATCGGCCGCAACAGTTGCCACCGACCAGGTCGCGAGGGCCGAAGCCAATTATGCGCTGGCGACGCGGACCGTCGAGCGGCTGCGCCCGCTGGCAGGCAGCGGCTACGTGCCCACCCAGCAGCTGGACCAGGCCGAGGTGACGCAGCGCGATGCCGCGACGTCGCTGGCCCAGGCCCGCGAGCAGGAGGCTGCCGCCATCCAGGCGATCGACACCGAGAAGGCCGCCGAGGCCGCGGTGCAGGCCCGGCAGGCCGCCGTCGCGATCGCGCAGCGGGCACTCGACGACACGAGCGTGCGGGCAACGCACAATGGGCGGGTCATCGGGCTGACCGTCTCGTCGGGCGAGATGGTCATCCCGTCACAGTCCCTCTTCACGCTCCTCAACACCGACGAGTGGTTCGCGGTCGCGAACTTCCGTGAGACCGACCTCAAGACGATCACGGAGGGCGACTGCGCCACAGTCTACTCGATGCTCGATCGCACGCGTCCTCTGAAGGGGCGCGTACAGGGCATCGGATGGGGCGTGCTCGATGAGGAGAGGATCAATCTTCCGCGCTCCGTCCCCTACGTGGAGCGCTCTCTCAACTGGGTGCGGGTGGCACAGCGCTTCCCGGTCCGCGTCCGGCTCGAGACCCCGCCGGCCGAGGTGATGCGGCTGGGGGCGAGCGCCGTCGTCGAGGTCAGGCATGGCGATGCCTGTGAATGAGCCGGGCAGCCTCTCCGCCCGGGAGATGCTTCACCTCCTGCTGCCGTTTCCCGGCCGCTTCGAATTCGCCCTGCGGCTGGCACTGATCTGCGCACTTACGACACTCGTCACCGAGATCTACCAGACGCCCGAACCGGCGCTGACGACCTACGTGGCGTTTTTCCTGATCAAGTCCGACCGCGCGACCAGCTTCATCCTGGATCTGGTCATGCTTGTCCTGATCTCGGTCGTCATCGGACTGATCATGCTGGTGGCGATGGCGGTGCTCGTCGAACCGCTGTGGCGCGTGGCGAGCATCGCGACGATCTCGTTCCTGCTGCTCTTCCTGGCATCGGCGAGCAAGCTCCGGCCGGTGGGTGCGACGGTCGCCCTGATCGTCGGCTATGGGCTCGACGTGCTGGGCATGGCGCCCAGCGGCGAGCTCGCGACGCGGGCGCTCCTCTATGCCTGGCTGCTCGTCGG
>DATGFU010000223.1:0-2462 GCA_035308865.1 Allostellaceae bacterium
CGCGTGAAATCCTCGATAGCCGGGGCAATCCGACGGTCGAGGTGGATGTGGTGCTCGAGGACGGCTCGATGGGCCGCGCCGCCGTGCCGTCCGGCGCCTCGACCGGGGCGCACGAGGCGATCGAGCGCCGCGACGGCGATCCGGACCGCTATGGCGGCAAAGGCGTGCGCGGCGCGGTCGACGCGGTGATGGGCGAGATCTTCGACGCGCTCTCCGGCGCCGAGGCCGAGGACCAGCGCCGGCTGGACCGGATCATGATCGAGCTGGACGGCACCGCCAACAAGAGCCGGCTGGGGGCCAACGCCATCCTCGGCGTCTCGCTGGCGACGGCCAAGGCGGCGGCGCAGGCGGCGAACCTGCCGCTCTACAAGTACGTCGGCGGCGTCTCGGCGCGCATCCTGCCAGTGCCGCAGATGAACATCGTCAACGGCGGCGCCCACGCCGACAATCCGCTCGACTTCCAGGAGTTCATGGTGCTGCCGACCGGCGCGGCGACCTTCGCCGACGCCCTGCGGATGGGCTCGGAGATCTTCCAGTCGCTGAAGAAGGCGCTGCACGCGGCCGGCCATTCCACCAACGTCGGCGACGAGGGCGGGTTCGCGCCCAACTTCGCCAACGCCGACGAGGCGCTGGGCTTCATCATGAAGGCGGGCGAGGCGGCGGGCTATCGCGGCGGCGAAGACTTTCAGCTGGGCTGCGACGCGGCGGCCAGCGAGTTCTTCAAGAACGGCCAGTACGTGATGAGCGGCGAGGGCAAGACGCTGGATGCGGCCGGGATGGTCGACTTCCTGGCCGGCCTCGTGGACCGCTACCCGATCGTCACCATCGAGGACGGCTGCGCCGAGGACGATTTCGACGGCTGGAAGCTGCTGACGCAGCGGCTGGGCGGCAAGGTGCAGCTGACCGGCGACGACGTGTTCGTGACCAATCCCGAGCGGCTGAAGCTGGGCATCGAGCAGGGCTTCGCCAACTCGATCCTGATCAAGGTCAACCAGATCGGCACGCTCTCGGAGACGCTGGACGCGGTCGAGATGGCCCACAAGGCCGCCTACACCGCGGTGATGAGCCACCGCTCGGGCGAGACCGAGGACACCACCATCGCCGACCTGGCGGTGGCCACCGGCTGCGGCCAGCTGAAAGCCGGCTCGCTCTCCCGCTCCGACCGCCTGGCCAAATGGAACCAGCTGCTGCGCATCGAAGAACAACTCGGCGACCAAGCCTTCTACGCGGGTGAAACGGCGCTGAAACGGCGGTAGGCGCGGCCGCCCGCGAGAGCGGGCATGAACCAAACCATCAGATGCGGCAGCAACCGTCGCTAGCCGGTCCCTCGGTCGCTCCGCGTCTCTCTGCGGTCTCTGCGGTTCAATCTACTTGTCGACGCTGGCGCGGCGGCGGGATTTTAGAAGGGATAACCGCGGAGATCGCAGAGATACGCGGAGCTAGCGAGGGTCTGTTACAGACCGTTGGCTAGACGACAGATGCCGTGGCTTAGCATTCTGACGTTGAAATCGAGTAGGTAGCCGAGTCTGTGACGTCCCAGCTTCAGGTAGCTCAGCAGTTGCGCCCGGTGCACCGGAGTGAGTTGGTCGATCGCTTTAACCTCGACGACGACCTGACCCTCGACGAGAAGGTCGAGGCGGTACCCCAAGTCGATATGAGCGCCGTCATAGATGACCGGCAATGCCAGCTGGCGCTGATGTTCGATGCCGGCCTTGGTGAGCTCATACGAGAGGCATGCCTCGTAGGCGTTCTCGAGGAGGCCGGGTCCCAAGGCTTTGTGGACCTGCAAAGCGCAGCCCAACATTCGCCGCCCGACTTCGTTTTCGCTCACCGGCTTCGCCCGCCCTTTGCCGAGGGACGTTGCGCCGATTAGAACAAAATAGCAACATTCAGCCATACAAAGGGTTCGTTAAGTACGAATCCGCTACCTCGCCACCCGTGCTCGCGCGACTGACCACCTACATTCCGACCGCGGTCCTGGCGGCGTTGATCTTCTATTTTGGGTTCAACGCGATGACCGGGGATCGGGGCATACTGACGACGCGCGAGCGGCAGGCGACGCTGGCCGAGGACGAGGCGACGCTGAAGGCGCTGCAGGCGCAGCACGCGGAACTGGCGCTCAGGGTGAAGCTGCTGAGCGACGACAACCTCTCGCGCGACCTCCTGGAGGAAAGGGCCCACGTGGTGCTGGGCTTTGCCGATCCGAGAGATTATGTCATCCGCACGCCCGTCGCCGCCCACTGAACCCGGGCCGCGCCTGGCGCGTTTCGATCCGAGTTCGCGGGGAGTGCGCCAATGGCCCGGGCGGCCAAGCCGAAGCCAAAAGAAGCGCCGTCCGCCGACAAGGCCGAAGTCCTAGCGCTCTACCGGTCCATGCTGCTGATCCGCCGCTTCGAGGAGCGGGCGGGGCAGCTGTACGGCATGGGCCTGATCGGCGGCTTCTGCCACCTCTACATCGGCCA
>DATGFU010000224.1:0-4275 GCA_035308865.1 Allostellaceae bacterium
TTGAGGATCGTTTGCGGCGACGCTTGGCTGGGGGACACGCCGGCCGCGTGGATGATCCCCGTGATGTCTCCCATGCCGGCGGCCCCTCGCACGAGCGCCTCGACGGAGTCTCGTGAGGACACGTCGATGGTCGCGACGCTCACCTCGTATCCAACATTTGCCAGGACCTCGGCCGCGGCGTTGGCGTTTTCCGGACGCAGGTCGGCCAGGACGACCTTCTTGCCGACGCCGACGCGCCGGGCGATGGCCTGGCCGATCTGTCCCGGCCCGATGACGACGACGACCTCTGTCATGACTGTTCCTTTCTTGAGGGAGGGTTGCTTCTGTTGACCGGTGCGGACGGTTCACGGCGCGACCGCCGCGTCGACGGCACGCAGGCCATTGAGCGTGCGCGGGTAGCCGATGAACGGGAGGAGCTGCGTGATGACGTCGATGAGCCGGCTACGGTCGTTGCCGACGTTGAGGTTCGCCGCCACGTGGCCCTTGACCTGGGCGTCGCATCCGCCGAGCGCAACCAGCATGCTCAGCGTCAGCAGTTCCCGGGTCGGGAGGTCGATCCCGCCGCGGGCGAGGTAGTCCCCGAAGCAGTTGTCCGACAGGAAACGCTGGATGTGCTGCTGGTCGGCCGGCGCTGCGGCGTAAAGTTGCTCCACCCGTTCGGCACCGACGATCTCCCTCTGGACGGCCAGGCCCATCGCCATGCGGGTTTCGGGCGTCGTGGCGGACTGGCCCGGGAGCGGCAGTGTGACGCCTCGCTCGCTGAGCACCTCATTGGCGGCGTGGAGGAAGTCGGAGACCTTCGCCAGTCCGACGTAGGGGACGGCCTGGTAGACGATCTCCTTCAGCTCGACCGGGGAGACGCCGGCGGTCAGCGCGGCGCCGGCCATGACGCGGAACTCGGCGAGCGCCTGGCAGGCGATCATGGCTGAAAGCTGCACCATCAGCCGGATTCGCGTGTCCAGGCGGCTCTCACGGAGGACTTCGTCGAAGGCGAAATTGTCGAAGACCTCGATCAGCTCGGGGTCGGTCGCGGCGAGGGCCGTGGCGTGGTTCGGGAAGAGCTCTTCGTGAATCTTGCGGGCTTGGTCGTTCGGGGCCATGGGCGGTGCAGCCTTTGGGTTATCGGTCGAGGCCGAGACGACGGCGCAGATCGCCGGCGTCGGTGTTGGCGCGGAAACCGGGGCCCCCACGCTGGAAGCTTCTGGCGTCGGCGAGCCCGCCAACCACGACCGGCTCGCAGCCTGCATCGCGGACGAGTTGCTCGGCGGTGGAGAGCGCCTCGCGGTCGTCGCTCGCAATGGGAACGCCGAGCCTGGGGCCGGCGCCGCCAGCCGACTCCTCAACCGAGGTCGCATCCACAGCGCTGAAGGCGCGCGCCACGCGGGCGCCAGGAAGCAGGCGGGCCGTCGCCAGTGCCACCCCTTCTTCCTGGATCGCCTTGCGGAAGTCTTCCGGGTCAGGCGGGTAGGGGTTGCAGGCGTCCAGCACGATCTTACCGGCCAGATCGTCCTTCAGCTGGCGTCCGAGGTCTGGCAGAGCGCTGTACGGCACGGCGATAAGGACGACCTCGCCAAAGCCCGCGGCCTGCCGGATCGTGCCCACCGACGCGTGCGGGCCCAGACGGCGCGCTATTTCCGCGTGCGTGGCGGGATTGCGGGAGGAGAACAGGACGTCGTGTCCTGCCTTCACCCATTGCCGGCCAACCGTTCCGCCGAGCCAGCCTGCCCCTATCACGCCGATGTGCATGGGCATCCCCAGGGTGGGCGCGGCTAGGCCGTGACTTCGAGGCGGCAACGGGGCCCGACGGCGCGGCGGTCCAAATCATCTGGATGGTCGAGCCGGAGCGCCTTGAAAGAAGCGGCCGAGTCTGCCTCGTCGCCGTCGGACAGGGCGGGCGCGTCCTGCCGCCCGTCGAGGCTGGCGACCATGCGGCAGATGACGCGTGGGCGCATGGCGGTCGTCAGTCCGTCTGCACGGGACCGGCGAGGTATTGCTCGTCGGTCACCGGCTCCATCCACTCCACGGATTTGCCATCGAGCGTCTCGGCGATGGCGATGTGCGTCATGCCGGTCGTGGGCGTCGCACCATGCCAGTGCCGGCGTTGACAGGGGCACCAGACCACGTCGCCAGCGCGGATTTCGGCCTTTGGACCGCCTTCGCACTGGGTCCAGCCGACGCCCGCAGTGACGATCAGGGTCTGGCCGAGCGGGTGGGTGTGCCAATGGGTCCGCGCCCCCGGCTCGAAGGTTACGATGCCGCCGCCAGCGCGGCCGGGCGCGTCGGCCTGGAACAGGCTGTCGATGCGAACCGAGCCGGTAAAGGATTCGGCCGGACCTTGGCGCGAGGGCGTGGAGCCGTTGCGTTGAATTCTCATGTTCCGATCTCTCCATTACGGCCGAAGCCGCTGCCGGGACTCGCGATCGGAGCTTGCCGGGGCACCGCCCAACGCCGATCGCCGGCCCATCACTGGCCGGTGGTCGCCAAGAGTTGTTCGGGATAACGCTCGCCTTCGACATGGATCTCGGCGGCGGCCCGCTGGATCTCGGCGAGATCGTCGTTGGTCAGGTCGACGCCCGCGGCAGTAAGGTTCTCCTCGAGCCGGCGCAGCTTGGTGGTGCCGGGGATCGGCACGATCCAGGGCTTCTGCGCCAGGATCCAGGCCAGCGCGATCTGGGCGGGCGTAGCCTTCTTTTCGGCGGCGATGCGCTTCAGGAGATCGATCAGGGCCTGGTTCTTCTCCATCGCCTGCGGCGTGAAGCGCGGCAGGATCTTGCGGAAGTCGTTCTCGCCGATCGGGGTCTCCTTGGACATGGCGCCGGTCAGGAAGCCCTTGCCGAGGGGGCTGTAGGCGACAAGGCCGATGCCCAGTTCCTCGCAGGTCTTCAGGAGGCCGTTGGTCTCTGGCCCCCGCGTCCAGAGGGAGTATTCGTTCTGAAGCGCCGTGACAGGTTGAACCGCATGCGCACGACGCACAGTCTGGGCGCCCGGCTCCGAAAGACCGAAGTGCTTCACCTTCCCCTCGGCGATCAGGTCTCTGACCGCGCCGGCCACGTCCTCGATCGGCACGTTGGGATCGACGCGGTGCTGGTAAAGGAGGTCGATCACCTCGACGCCCAGCCGTCTCAGCGAAGCATCGCAGACCTCGCGAATGTGCTCGGGCCGGCTGTTCATCCCCGCCATCTTGCCGCCTTCGAAGTTGAAGCCGAACTTGGTGGCGATCACCACTTGGTCGCGCACGGGCTTCAGCGCCTCGCCGACGATCTCCTCGTTGGTGAAGGGGCCGTAGGCCTCGGCGGTGTCGAAGAAGGTGACGCCGCGATCCACCGCCTGACGGATCAGGGTGATGCTGTCCGGCTTGGACAGCCCGTGGCCGTAGCTGAAGTTCAAGCCCATGCAGCCGAAGCCGATGGCGGAGACTTCCAGGCCGCTCTTTCCGAGTATGCGCGTCTTCATCGATGGATCTCCGGACTGCTGCAAGGGTTCAATGCGTGGGATGTGTCAGACTAAGCCCTGAAGAGCCTCGCGATTAGATCATCAAAGCGGCATGGAGCTATATCTGAGCTTCATTAATGGGCCCCGTCGCGGCGCCCTGGACCAAAGCGGGGATCGAGTTTGTCTGCTTCAAACGTCAGGCCCTGGCGACGTCGACGGACGAGACCATAGCGCCGACGGGCTGGCCGCTCAGTGTCCGGTCATCGCCAACGCCGCCGCTGGCAGTCTTTCGCCCTCGATCTTGATCTTCGACGCGCCGGCGTGGATCTCGCGCAGATCCTCGGCCGTCAGCTCGACATCCACGGCGCCGAGATTCTCCTCCAAGCGATGCAGCTTGGTGGTTCCGGGGATCGGCGCGATCCAAGGCTTTTGCGCGAGGAGCCAGGCAAGCGCGACCTGGGCGGGCGTTGCGTCCCTCCGCGCTGCGACGGCCCGGATCAGGTCGACCAGCGCGAAATTGGCCTTGCGGGCTTCGGGCGAGAAACGAGGAACGCTGTTGCGGAAGTCGCCCGTCTCGAACGTCGTGTTTTCGTCGATGTGGCCGGCGAGGAACCCGGCGCCGAGCGGGCTGAAGGGAACGAAGCCGATCCCGAGTTCTTCGAGCGTCGGCAACAGCTCCGCTTCCGGACCCCGCCAGAAGAGCGAATATTCGCTCTGGACCGCCGTGACCGGCTGGACCGTGTGCGCACGGCGAATGGTCAGGACGCCAGCCTCCGAAAGACCGAAGTGCTTCACCTTGCCGTCGGCGATCAGGTCCCTGACCGCGCCGGCCACGTCTTCGAT
>DATGFU010000225.1:0-3019 GCA_035308865.1 Allostellaceae bacterium
TGCGTCTTTTGATGTCGTCATGCGCGGGCTTGACCCGCGTATCCACGTCGTTCCGTGTCGCGGAGCCACGTGGATGGCCGGCTCTGGGGCCGGCCATGACGACAAAAGAGAGCCTCCGAAGCGGCGCCTGCAACCGATTTCAATTCCCCGGACAGCCGTGCGCCTGCGGGGGAGGGTCGGGGTGGGGGGGGTTCCACGTACTCGGTGCCTGTGCGTAAGCGCGGCGACGGAGCAGACGGATGGACCCCCACCCAACCCTCCCCCGCACGGCGGGAGAGGGCTCCGCACCAATAAATCACTCGCGCGCCACGTGCGGGCCATCAACTCGCCGCAATCCGTGCGATAATGCCGCCCCATCGGCGCAGCCGAAGCGAGCGTGGGGCCTCCGACATGGATAAGGTCTTGCACGATGCCCGACACTGGCAGATCGCTGCCTTGTCGACGCTGTTGGTCTACAGCATTGCCGGTTTCGATTTCGGTGCCTCGATCCTCCCCAGCGCGGTGGCGATCGGCACGAGCCTGGCGATGCAGATTGCCTGCTCGAAGCTATGGCGGCGGCCGATCGACCTTCGCTCGCCACTGATCACCGGCCTGTCGCTGAGCCTGCTGCTGCGGACGGACGCGCTCTGGGTCACGGCGCTGGCCGCGGCACTGGCCATCGGCTCCAAGTTTACCCTGCGGATCCGCGGCAAGCACATCTGGAATCCCGCGACCTTCGGGATCACCGCTGTGCTGCTGGGCACGCATCACGTGTGGATCTCGCCGGGCCAATGGGGCGCCACGGTGTGGACCGCGACGCTGATCGTATTCTTCGCCATCCTGGTGCTGGGCAAGGCGTCGCGCTGGGACACGGCGCTCGCCTTCCTCGGCGCGCACGCGGCGCTGCTCTTCGCGCGCGCATCGTGGCTCGGCGATCCGCTGGCGATCCCGCTGCACCAGCTGCAAAGCGGCTCGCTGCTGCTCTTCGCCTGCTTCATGGTGACCGATCCGCGGACGACGCCCGACCGCCGATCGGCACGGCTCGCCTTTGCCGCCGCGGTGGCTGTGCTGGGGCATTGGCTCGCCTTCTTCGAGCAGATGCGCCCGGCCCTCTATCTTTCGCTCTTCGTCCTCGCCCCTGCCGTGCCGGTCCTCGACCGGATGTTCCCGGCGCGGCCCTATGACTGGTCCGATCCCCCGACCTCGAGGTGGAACATGTTGAGCCTGGCCACCGGACGCCTTACCCGCATCGCCGGCGTCGTTCTCGGCATTGCCGGCACGCTCGCCGCCAGCACCACGCCGGTCCTCGCCTTCTGCGGCTTCTATGTCGCCCAGGCGGATTCGAAGCTCTTCAACAAGGCCTCCAAGGTGGTGCTGGCGCGCGACGGCAGCCACACGGCGATCACCATGGCGAGCGACTACGAAGGGGATCCGAAGGAGTTCGCGCTCGTCATCCCGGTGCCGGTGGTGGTGCAGAAGGACGACATCCACACGGTCAATCCCGACCTCGTGAACCGGCTCGACGCCTACACCGCGCCGCGGCTTACCGAGTATTTCGATCCCGATCCCTGCCGGCCACCGATCATGCTGAGCATGATGGCGAAGAACGCGGTCGCCGGCGCCATGGCACCGGCCGGCATGGCCGAGGATTCGCGCGTGCTGGGCGTGACGATCGAGGCTCAGTACGAGGTCGGGGTCTACGACATCCTGATCCTGTCGGCGAAGGAGTCGGACGGGCTGGTGACCTGGCTGAAGGAGAACAAGTACCGCATCCCGGAAGGCGCCGAAGACGTGCTGGGCAGCTACATCCGCCAGGGGATGCATTTCTTCGTCGCCAAGGTGAATCTGGAGCGGCAGGCGAAGGCGGAGTCGAGCTTCCTGGAGCCGCTCCAGGTCGGATACGACAGCGCCAAGTTCATGCTGCCGATCCGGCTCGGCACCGTGAACGCGAACGGGCCGCAGGACATGGTAGTGTTCGCCATCACTCGCGACGGGCGGGTCGAGACCGCCAACTACAAGCCGGCCAAGATGGCGACCAAGGTCGACGTGCCGCTCTTCGTGCGCGGCGATTTCGGCCCGGTCTACAAGGCCGCCTTCGACCACGCCGTCGAGAATGACGGCATGCGCAGCATCTTCCTCGAATACGCTTGGGACCTGGCCGCCTATTGCGACCCCTGCTCGGGCACGCCGCCGACTGCATCCGAGCTGGCGACGCTCGGTGCCGGCTGGACCGGGCCGGTGCAGCAGCCGCAGCCGATGCCGACGGCGCCGACCATGCGGCGGCCTCTGGTGCCACCAATCATGCCCGGCAACTCGCTCGGCTTCATCACCCGCCTCCACATCCGCTACGACCGCGGCCATTTCCCGGAGGATCTGGCGTTCACCGAAACGCACGACAAGCAGAGCTTCCAGGTCGTCTACGCGCTGCACCACCCCTTCGCCGGCCCCGCATCCTGCGCGGCCGGCGACGCGTACCGCAAATCCCTGCATGAGCGCTTCACCGAGGAGGCGGCCAATCTTGGCGACCTGACCGGCTGGAGCACCGCCGACATCCGCAGCCGCATGGACAAGGATGGCGAAACCGCGGCAGCGACGCCGCGGTGAGTTGCCGAGCTTGAGATTATTCCATAGAAGGAATATCTCTGCCATGGGAGGTCGAGTACACGGACGAGTTCGGCGTGCGGTGGGATCGCCTGTCCGAGGCACAGCAGGACAGGCTCGCCGCGACGGTCGGGCTGCTGGGGGAGCGGGGGCCGTCGCTGGGGTTTCCGCATTCGTCGGGAATAAACGGGTCGAAGCACGAGCACATGCGGGAGCTGCGGGTGCAGGTCGGTGGTCATCCTCTTCGGGTCTTCTATGCCTTCGATCCGCGCCGGACGGCCATATTGTTGATCGGCGGCGACAAGACCGGCAACCCCAGATTCTACGAGGAATATGTGCCGCATGCCGACGCGCTCTATGACACGCATCTCGCGGAGCTCAAGGCGGAGGGCCTGATATGACGGGTCGACGCAAGTTTTCCGAGCTGATCGCCAAGCTG
>DATGFU010000226.1:0-20287 GCA_035308865.1 Allostellaceae bacterium
GACGACGGAGCGGCGGCACGACCCCCACCCAACCCTCCCCCGCAAGCGGGAGAGGGCTCGTTACCCCCTCTCCCGCGCAGCGGGGGAGGGACGGGGTGGGGGTGCTTCTGCATCATCGCTTTCATCACCGTCCCAGCGCCGCCACGAACCCGCGGATGCGGGCGCAGGCCTCGGCGAGCGCCGCCTCGGAGGCGGCGAAGGACAGCCGGACGCAGCCGGCGAGGCTCGGGCCGAAGGCGCTCGCGTCGAGCACCGAGACTCCGGTCGCGCGATAGAGCCGCCAGGCGAAATCGTTCGGCGTCAGCCCGGTCGCGCCGATATCGACCAGCATGAACATCCCGGCCTCGGGAATGATCGGCCGCAGCCCCGTAATGCCAGCCAGCGCGCCCGCCAGGACGTCGCGCCGCCGGCGATAGGTCCCGCGCATCGCCTCGGCCGCCGCGTCGCCGTGCTCCAGCGCCGCCAGCGCGCCTTCCTGCACGAAGCCGGGCAGGCCGTAAAGCATGCACAGCGACAGCTTCGCGAGATGCGCGACCAGCGGCGCCGGGCCGACGATCCAGCCGGCCCGCCAGCCGGTCATCGCATGCGATTTCGACAGGCTGCTGACCGTGACCGTCCGCTCCGCCATGCCCGGCAGGCCGGCGATCGAGACATGCGGCCGGTCGAAGGCCAGCGTCGCATAGACCTCGTCGGAGACGACCCAGAGATCGTGCGCGATGGCGATGCGGGCGATCGCCTCCAGCTCCTCGCGCGACATTGCGACGCCGGTGGGGTTGTTCGGCGTGGCGAAGAAGATCGCCCGCGTCCTGGGCGTGACTGCGTCGGCCAGCGCCGCCGGGTCGAGCCGCAGCCCGCGCGACATCGGCTGCGCCACCGGCACCAGCGTGGCGCCCGACAGCCGCACCGTCGCCTCGTAGGTCAGGTACATCGGCTCCGGCACGATCACCTCGTCGCCGGTCTCGCACAGGCACAGCGACGCCGCAGCGAGGGCATTCTGCGCGCCGAGCAGGAAGATGACGTTGTCCGGCCCGACCGCCTGTCCCGACAGTCGAGCATGCCGCCGCGCGATGGCCGCCCGCAGCTCGGGCCGGCCGCTCAGCTCCGTGTAATGCGTGTCGCCTTCCTGGAGCGCCGCGATCGCCGCGGCGACGGCTTCGGGCGGCGAGTCGAAATCGGGATCGCCTTGCGACAGCAGGATCACATCCTCGCCGCGGCGGAACCGGGCGAGGGCGTCATAGTGGATGTCCCAGGCGCCGGCGGAGGGACCGCCGATCCGGTCGACGAAGGAGGAGAATTGCATGACGATCGTTCAACAACGAGGAGCCGACAATGTCGCCGGACCCCTAGGGAGGTCAATCGTCGTCGTCCTTGCCCTTGCCGTTCTTCCCTGAATCGTCGGCGCGCTGGGTCCGCCAGAGCTTCTTCAGCGATTTGACGAAGCGCTTCTCCTTCTTGCCGAGCGGATCGAAGAAGGCCTCGTCGATATCGGACAGCAGCGGCCGCACCAGCGCCAGCTTGCGCGCGCCATCGTCGGTCAACACCACGTTGCGGGCGCGGGTGTCGGTCGGGTCCCGTTCGCGCCGTACAAGTCCGCCACTTTCGAGCGTGCGCAGCACCTGGGACGTCATCATCGCGTCGGCGCCGAGCGATTGCGCAAGCCCCGCCTGGGTGATGCGGCCGTCGATCTCCAGCCGTTCGGCCAGGCCGGCGAGCAGGAGCGTCTGGACATAGGTGAGGCCGGTCGGCGCCAGCACCGCTCGGGCGGCGCGTTGCCAGCCGTTGGCCACCTGCCACAGCATGAATCCGCGGCCGAAGACGACGGCCTCCCCGTCATCCGCCGTTGCTTCGCTGGTCACGACTCGCGTCTCCGTCGATCGTCCCATTTCGATCACTCTGTCCGGATGCCGCGCGGACTGCAAGCAGACCGCGACCTAGACCGGCAGCACTCCTCACCCACCGCTGCTAATCGCTTGATCTTGCTCAAAAACCTTGCCGACCTCGGGATCGGCAGGCACGCTTCTTGCGTTCTCTCGTAGCGAATCCCGAAGCGCACATTACAAACAGGGAGTTTCGGTAAGATGACAGTCACGCATGCCGCCGACTACCGCCTGACGACGGCGGAAATTTTCTACCGAATGCCCGATTTCCCGGGTCTGCTGCAAGTGTTCCTGTGGCAGAAGCTCGATCTGGCGCCGGAATTTCCGGTGCTCCAGCGGTTTCTCCGGTTCTGGCAGGACAATCTCGAAGGCAAGATCCATTCGGTCCGAGTCGCGAATGTCGGCATTCTGAGCCGCCGCGAGCTTCGCCATTTCGGCACCGAGTTCGTGCTGCACTGAGCCCGGCCGAGGCCGTCATCGCGAGGAGCGCAGCGACGCGGCGATCCAGAGCTCCGTGACCGCGGCCCTGTCCGCTTACAAGGCAACAAGGCGGTAAAGCGAAGCGCATTCCGCCATTGCCGGTATGGAAGCCTGCGATGACGGCAGGACGTGGCGGAACGCCGCTTGCACGGCCGCGGCCGGCGGCCGATAAGACCACCGCCCGCTTCCGGACGGTTTCAGAGGTCGGTCTTTGCCCGGCATGGCAGACAGAGATTCCGCTCGCCGCACGATCGCCCTGTGGCTTATCGCGACGGCCGCGATGACGCTCCTGATGGTGGTCATCGGCGGCATCACCCGGCTCACCCAGTCGGGGCTTTCGATCACGGAATGGCAGCCGATCGAGGGCGTCCTGCCGCCGCTCTCCGCCGCCGCTTGGCAGCAGGCCTTCGAGCGCTACCAGAAGATCCCGGAGTACCAGCAGATCCATTTCGGGATGACGCTCGACCAGTTCAAATCGATCTTCTTCTGGGAATACGTCCACCGGCTGGTCGGGCGGGCGACCGGCACGGTGGCGATCGTCTGCGCGATTGTCGCCTGCTGGCGGACCGAGCGGCGCGACTGGCCGCGCCACATCGCCGTGCCCGTGCTGGTGCTGCTCCAGGGCGTGCTCGGCTGGTACATGGTGGTAAGCGGACTTTCCGTCCGCACCAGCGTCAGCCAGTACCGCCTGACCGCGCATCTGGCGACGGCCCTCTTCCTTTACGGCTACTGCATCTGGCAGGCCGCGAGCCTCCTCGCCGACGACAGGATGGCGGCGCCGCGGTCGTTCCGCCGCGCGGCCTGGGGCGTGCTGGGCCTCGTCTGCGTGACGGTGCTGGCCGGCGGGCTGACGGCCGGAACCAAGGCGGGCCTGGTGTACAATACTTTCCCGCTGATGGACGGTCGGCTCGTCCCGACCGGCTATTTCGCCGAGTCGCCGTGGTGGCTCAATCCGTTCGAGAACGTGACCGCCGTCCAGTTCGACCATCGCGTCCTGGCGATGACGACGCTGGCCGCGATCCTGGGCCTGTTCCTGTGGTCGCTGCGGCTCGATCTCGCGCGCCGCGTGCGGAGGTCGATCGGCGTCCTGGCCGGGCTCGCGGCGCTGCAGGTCACGCTCGGCATCTCGACCCTGCTATGGGCCGTGCCGGTGCCGCTGGCCGCCGCGCACCAGACGGGCGCCGTGCTGCTGCTGACCGCGGCGCTGGTCTCCGTGCACGGGCTGAGGCCGGTCGCCGCGGCTGCGCCGGCCGCTCGGGAAGACGCTCGCGCCGTCCCGGCCGGCTGAGAAGGCGCCCTGGCATCCGCCGCCTCTCTGCGGCATGCTCCACGGCTTCGGCGCAGGGGGTTTGAGATGCGGCTCAAGGACAAGGTTGCGATCGTCACCGGCGCCGGCACCGGGATCGGCGAGGCCATCGCGCTCAAATTCGCCTACGAGGGTGCGCGGCTGGTGCTGGCCGGCCTGCCGCGGGACCCCGTGCCGGAGGTTGCCGCCGCGATCGTGGCGGCCGGCGGCGAGGCCGAGACGCATCTCGGCGATCTCGCCGAGGAGGCGGAGGCCAAGGCCTGCGTCGATCTCGCCATCGCCCGGTTCGGCCGGCTCGACGTGCTGGTCAACAATGCCGGCGTCTTCATCGGCGGCGTCGCCACCGAGGATTACCCGCTGGAGGCCTTCGAGCGGACGGTGCGCGGCAACCTCCTGACCGCCTTCCTGATGACGAAGCACGCGCTGCCGCATCTTCAGCGGACCCATGGCAACATCCTCTTCACGGGATCAGAGGCCGGGTTCAGCGGCTCGTCCTTCTTCACGCCCTATGGCGGCTCGAAGGCGTTCCTCCACGCCTTCGCCAAGGGCGTGGCGCTGGAGCAGGCGCGGCATCGCGTGCGGGCGAACTGCGTCTGCCCCGGTGCGATCGACACCGCCTGGACGCGCGGCGCGGAAAGCCCGCTGCCGGAGCCCGTGCAGGCGACGCTCGACAACGTCATCCCGCTGGGCCGGCGCGGCACGCCGGAAGAGATCGCCAACGTGTTCGCCTTCCTTGCCTCCGACGAGGCGAGCTACGTCACCGGCGCGCTCTTCCTGGCCGATGGCGGCGTCACGCCGTCGAAGGCAGCGACCGGCGATCTCGTGCCGGAGGCGCTGCGCCGGCCGCCCCAAGGCGTGCTCGAGCCTGCTCACTCCCATGACGGGCTGCACGGGAAGCAGCCCGACCTCTCGCGCGGCGGCTGAGAGCTCGGGCGCTCAGCCCGGCTTGGTCGCCAGGATCAGCGGCGAGGGAGCCGGCACTGCCAGGCTCCGGACATCGGTGAAGCCGGCCTCGCGCAGCCAGCCGCCGATCTCCGCCGCCGACCATGTGCTCCCGTGGTCGGTATTGATCAGCATGTTGACCGCGAAGATCAGGCCTAGCGGCGGCCCCCTTCGGTCGGGATCGACGAGGAACTCGGCGATCGCGACCGTGCCGCCCGGCGCCAGCGCGTCGAACACCTTCCGCAGCAGCGCGCGGCCTCGCTCCTCGCCCTCGCTGTGCAGGATCTGGCCGAGCACCGCCAGCGAGTAGCCCGTGCCGAAATCGGCGGTGCCGATATCGCCCGCACGCAGCTCGTAGCGGTCGACGAGGCCGTAGCGCTCGACCACCCGCCTGGTCACCGCCAGCACGTCCGGCCAGTCGACGGCAACAACGCGCGTATCGGGGAAACGCTGCGCCGACGGAATCGACCAGACGCCCGAACCGGCGGCGATGTCGAGGATCCGGACAGGTGCCGAGCCGGATTCGGCGAGGTGCCCGGCCAGCGCCCGCGCGCCGAACCAGCCCATCGGCAACAGCGCCTCGACGAAGGCCGCGAAGAACTCGGCCCCGCCGGTCTCGCGATTGATGGCAATCGGAGGCCGTCCCGTCGTCACCGCCTCGACGATGTGCAGCCAGGCCGGGATGAGCTGGGTGCTTGCATGCGCGAAGAGCCCGCCGACATTGACCTCGGGCTTGGACCTGACGAGGAAGGCGGCGCTCTCCGGCGTCAGCTCGTAACGGTCGTCCGCGGCCTTGGCCAGCAGGCCCAGCCCGACCAGCGCGTTCGCAAGCGCGCCCATTCCCCGGTGCGAGGTGCCGGTGGCGCTCGCCAAGGCGGCGAGATCGAGCGGCCCTTGCTCCAGCGTGTCGAAGACCCCGGTCCGCACCCCCGCCTCGATCAGAAGCGGCGGGGCGAAGCCGAAGACCATCTGCCTCAGCCGGTCGGGCGCGACGTGATCGGACATCCAGATTCTCCTTGGAGAAGTGAACCGCGTCCCGGCGCGCGAAGGTTGAACCGGCCCTATGCCGGCGTTCAGTTTTTGACGGTCGAGGCCTGGTAGATCTCGTCGATCGACCTCGCGAGCGCCGCGTTGAATTCCGCGTCGCTCATCGAGTGCTTCAGCTCCTCGACGAGCGCCCGCGAGAAGCTCGCGATCATGCCGTGATTGTGGGCCAGGCGCCGGCAGGCGTCGTCGCGCGTATAGCCGCCGGACAGCGCCACGACCCTGACCACCTGCTTGTGGGCGATCAGCCCGGCATAGAGATCCGGCACGTCGGGGATCGTCAGCTTGAGCATGACCTTGCGGCCTTCCGGCAGGGCATCCGCGTGCTTCTTCAACTCGTCGAGCAGGATGGCCTCGGCGCCCTTCTTGTCGGGGCTCTTGATCGACACCTCGGGCTCGATGATCGGGACCAGCCCGTGCGCCGAGATCTGTGCCGCAATCTCGAATTGCTGCGCCACGACGGCGGCGATGCCGGTCTTCGAGGGCAAGCTGATGGTCGAGCGCATCTTGGTGCCGAAGATGCCGAGCTTCACCGCCCGCTCGAGCAGCTCATCCAGGCCCGGAATGGGCTTCATCAGGCTGACGCCGTCATTCTCGGCCTCGAGCCCCTTGTCGACCTTGAGGAAGGGCACGACGCCGCGATCCTCCCACAGGAAGGCCGGCACCGATCTGCCGCGCGCCTCGCCGTCCATGGTCCGCTCGAACAGGATGGCGGCGATGACCTTGTCCCCGGTGAAGGCCGGCGCCGAGATGATCCGCACCCGCATCTCGTGCATCAGCCGGAACATCTCGGCATCGCCGCTATAGGCGCTGTCCGGGATCCCGTAGAGCCGCAACGCGCCGGGCGTCGAGCCGCCGCTCTGGTCGAGCGCGGCGATGAACCCGCCCTTGCTCGACATCTGCGCCATCATCTTGTCCTGGGTCATCGCCGTCATCCTCGCGAACGCTGCCGTGTCGGCGTGGCTCTATCAGGGAGGGCGGGCGGAGGGAAGACCGGCTCGTTGTCACGGGCCCATCTTGTCTGCCGGCGCCTCGTCCAGAAGCCCGCGCAACGGTCCGAGCCAGGGCTCGTAGTGCCGCCACCGCCCTATCGATGTGCCGTAGATCGGCTGTCGCGCCTGCCACTTGCTCGGTGTCCTGACGACGCGTCGGTTGTGCTCGGGGGCAAGGCACGCCGCATGCCAGTCGAGGCCGCTTGCCGCGACGATCCGCCGGATGGTCGGCTCCGGCGCGGACACCAGGGCCTCGTAGTCGATCTCGATGAAGCGGTCGGCCGGCAGCACGCGCCGCCAGTGATCGGCGAGCCGCCGATAGGCGCGGATGTAGCCGACGAGGTCCCGCCCGCCGGTCGGGAAGGCGAGGCGCGGGTTGAAATGCGTCTGGTGAATCGACAGCGCCGTGTCGATTTCGCTGCGGCGGCAATGGATGATCGTCGCCCGTGGCAGGGCGAGGTGGATCAGCCCGGCCCATTGGAGGTTCAGCGGCAGCTTGTCGGTGACGCGCACGGCGTCGGGTGCGGCGGCGCGCAGGAGCCGCAGGTAGTCGCCCGCCGTCACGGCGAGGGATGCCGGCTCCGGCTCGGCGGCGCTCGCTTGGTCCCAGGCCCTGCCGCGCTCGTTCCAAAACGATAGCTCGCCGCCGGCACCGACCTGGGGATGGGCGGACAGGGTCTGCTCGACGAGCGTCGTTCCCGAGCGCGGCAGTCCGAGGATCAGGATCGGCGTCGGATCGTCGCTGCCCGATGAGGACGCCTCCGTCAGCAGCTCCGGCGTGAACCGGGCGATCAGCCGGTCGACCCGAGCCTCGAAGGCGGCGAGGTCGAAGCGGACGACCGCGTTCCGCAGCGCTTCCGCTGCGTCGAACTGCTGCATCGCCGCCTCGTAGTCGCCGAGATCCTCTTCCGCCTTGCCCAGGGCGAGATGCACCCGCGAGCGCTGCATCGGCTGCAGGCCCGGGAAGGCGAGCGCCGCGTGCATGCGGCCGATCAGCCCGGCATCCTCCGGCCCGAGGCGACGGCTCCGCGCGATGTCGTAATAGGCGCCGGCAAGCCGGGGCGAGCGATCGATGGCCTGAAGAAGCACCTCCGCCGCCTCGGCGAACCGGCCGGCATCGGCCAAAATAGTGCCGAGGAGTTCCAGGGCCACCGCGTTGCCCTTCTCCAGCGCCAGCGCCTGCCGCAGGGTCTTTTCAGCCTCGACGTGGCGGTTCTCGGCCAAGAGCGCCTTGGCCGCGGCGATGCGCCCGAGCGTGCTCCGAGGCGCCGAGGCCGCGGTCCGGCGAAACGCATCGATCGCCTCGGCGGTGTGGCCGAGACTGTCGAGCAGGTCGCCGGCGCGGTAGCGCGCATCGGCGAGCGAGGGCAGCAATTCCGATGCCCGTCGGTAGGCGGCGAGCGCGGCATCGAATCCGCCCGCCGCCTCCAGCGCGATGCCGAGACGCAGATGGGCGTCGGCGTAGCGCGGATCGGCGGCGACTGCGCGCTGGAGCGTAGCCACGGCTTCCCCGAGCAGGCCGCATTCCAGGCAGGCGAGGCCGAGATCGTGAAGGATGGCGGCGTTGCCCGGCAGGGCACGCGCGGCCTCCCGCAACGGCGGGACCGCGTCGCCGGGCCGCCCGGCCTTGAGCGCCTGGGCTGCCCTTGCGAGCAGCGGCGACACGTGCGGCGGAGCGTTGGGAGCCGCGGATCTTGGCATCGGATCAGGCTAAGTAGGCTTCTTTTGTAATGGCCGCGGATGGTGGTCGTCATTGCGAGCCGCAGGCGAAGCAATCCAGGGGTTCGAGATCGCGGCTCTGGATTGCTTCGCTCCGCTCGCAATGACGATCACGTGTGGCACGATCAAAGAACCCTTGCTTAGCGATGCGTGGCGCCCTTTGAAAGGGATGCCGCGAGTACGAAAAACCCTCTCCCCCGTTTCCGGGGGAGAGGGCTTCCTCAGCCAGGCTTCAGTCGTCGAGGTCGAAGCTCGGATGCGCGATGCGATCCTTGAACTCGCTCGGCCAGCGGACCCGGGTCTCGCCCGGATATGGACGTTGGAAGTCGGTCGCCTCGTACCAGATCATGTGGTTGACCGTGTAGGGATCCTCGGAGTCGGGCTTGTGCTGCTTGCCCTTGAAGATCTCGACTCGGGCTTCCGACCAGGCCTTGGCGATCGGGCTCATCGTCACCGCAGAGGCGGCGCCGGCGACGCCCTGATCGAGCGGGATGTTCGCCGCCACATGCGTCCAGGGCGCATTGTTCGGCGTGTTGGTGAAAAGATTGAACATCGGCGACGCCACCAGATCGAACTGGTTCATCGGCTTGAGGCCGAGGATCTGCTCGATCGTGCGGGTCATGTTGACCTGCGTGAAATAGGTGTGGTTGGCGATCGGCCCCGACGTGCTCTGGATCGCGTAGGGGCTGACCACATAGCCCGGGCTGCGGTGCCCGTCGACGTGGTCCACACCGTCCTGCGCGTCGTCCTCGGTGATGAAGATCGCCGAGCTGCCCCAGACATTGCTGTGGCTGATCGTGTCGACGATGCGGCCGACGGCGAGGTCGTTGTCGGCCTGCTCGGCAATCGAGGTCGGCGGACCGCCCGTGTGGTCGCACATGATCCACAGGGTGGTCAGCGCCGGCACCGTGCCGGCGGTCACGTCGGCCTGGAAGTTCTGCTGCCAGAGATCGACGCGGAACTGGTCGGGGATGCCGGTGTCGAAGACCGGGAAGTGGGGCACCGAGTAGTTCTGGACCGACGGGATTTCCGAGATCGTGTTGACGGTGGTCCCGTATTTCAGCTGGGTCTCGGCCCCGCTCTCGAAGGCTTGCGAGTCGTTATAGAACTGGGTCCAGCTCGGCTCGTTGGTCGTGCCGTCGGGGTTGTTGAAGGTCACCGACGAGTACTCGACGTATTCGCCGAAGATCTTCACCGGCAGACCAAGCTTCTCGGCGGCATCCCAGACGAAGCCGCTCGGCTGGTAGGCCAGCGCGTCGTAGCCGTTGGCCGGGTAGGAGCGGATCCAGTCTGGGGACTGGATGTCGTCCATGTACGGCGCCATGGCCTGGACGAGCCAGTTGTGGCCGTCGGCCGACTGGCGCGACGGGTTGTAGTAATTGTCGAGCAGCGGGAAGCGCTGGACCAGATTGTGAAGGTTCGGCGTTACGTTCCCGCCGAAGATCGCCAGCGACGAGTCGCCGTTGCCTTGCGGCACGTCGCCGAGGATCTGGTCGTAGGTGCGGTTCTCGCGGACGATCAGGAAGACGTGCTTGATCAGCGACGGATCGCCGATGCGGGCCGGAATCGCGGCCGGTGCCACGGTCGATTTTCCTCCCCAGGCGGCCAGCATGTTTGCCTGCAGATCCCAGTGGTTGTTCTGGTAGACCTGGGTGGTCAGCGTCTTCAGCGTCGCGGCGGTCGGGATCGGGATCAGGTTCACCGTCGCGGTGTCATGGTGGGTATTGTACCCGTACACGCCGTGCGCCTCGCCGATCGAACCCCACGTACCGAGGCCCTTGTCGTTGGAGACGACGAGCTGCTTGTGCGTCGCATCAAATGCGATCGTGCTCGGCGTGGAGGCCGTCGGAATGTAGCCGAGGACCGGGGTGGCGGCCGTGCTGCTGAGGTCCACGACGGCCACGGCATTGGCCGTGTAGAGCGTGACATAGGCGACCGTGCCGAGCACCGCGATGCCCGTCGGCTGGGCGCCGAACGGCTTCAGGTTGATCGGCAGCGTGAGGCTGATCGTGTTCATCACCTGGTTGGTCGCCAGATCGATCACCGAGATGCTGTCGCTGCCGGTGTTGCAGACGAACAGCATGCCGCCGGAGATCGCCATGCCCGTCGGATGCCGGCCGACACCGATCGAGGTCACCACCTTGCCCGTCGCCGCGTCGATCACGGAAACGGTGCCGCTGGTCGCCGTCCCGGATTCCTTGCTGGCGACGATCGGCGTGCCGTTGGAGATGTTGGTGAAATCCGATGGTCCGGCCGCGCGGCCGCCCTCGTTGCTGACATAGAGGAGGCCGTTGTGCATCACCACGCTGTTCGGCGCATTGCCGACGCGGATTTGCTGGCCCTTGAGCTGCGGCGGGTCGATCGTCAGGTCGATCGCCTGGACCGTGTTGTTCGCGTTCAGCACGACATAGGCGGTCTTGCTGTCGCCGGAAACTGCGATGCCGGCGGGGTTCGAGGTATAGTTGTTGCCGTTATAGAAATTGCCGCAGGCATCCGTCACCGGATCGCTCGGCAGGCCGACCGTGATGCCCGTGCACTTGATGTAGGCCTGGCTCGGCGGCACCGCGATCTGCGTGAGGTCGCTGAGCAGCCCGGTGCCCGGGTCGACATTGGCGATCGCGACGTTGCTGTCGTCCTGGCTGAACAGCAGATGCTTGCCGTCGGGCGTGTACTTGATGCCCGTGAACGAGCCGGTGCTGTCGCCGAACGGCGAATAGAACTGCTGGATTGTGCCGTTGGCCGTATCGAACACTTCGACGGCCTGGGCCGCGCCCATGACCAGCACGGCGGCGCTGTTCGGGTTGGTCGGGTTCAGCGCGACCGCCTTGGCCCGGACCGGCGAGCCGAGGTTGATCACCGTCCCGAAGGGCGTGACGACCTGGCCGGTCGACATCAGGAACGAGCCGTCCGGCTGCGGACCAACCGTGTAGGTGGGGAACTGGGTGGAAGGCTCGGCCAGCGCCTGGGCGGCGACCCCCAGCATCAAGAGTCCGACAAATCGACATGCGCGGAAAGTGGGCCTCATCGCGGGACCTCCTAGGGTTCTTCAGGGAAACCAAAGATATTCGCGCGGCCTTGCGCCGTGCGTTATAGTTGATCGGTGCCCGAGAACTTTCCGTCGTATAGCAAACCGCAGTCGCCGCAGCGATCCGGACGCCGTCGGGAAAATCTCCCGACCACATTGCCATTGTGCTGTGGCACTCCGGGGGAGCTAGGGCGAACCTTTTGTTTCAGGATTGCAACGAGTGTTGTTCCACAATGGTGATGTGGTTACGGATACGTTGCAGTCACTAGCGGTTCATCGTGGATGCGCACCCGGGCGTGACGGGCGCAGGGGCCCTCAAAGACGCAGCTGCGCCCCCACCCAGACGCCGAACGGCTGGCCCGGCGTATAGAACCGCGGATTGGAAAAATTGGGGAAGGCGCCGTTGCCGGTCGGGTCGCTGTACAATCCGAAACTGTCGTAGCGCGTGTCGAGAATGTTCTCGCCCTCGAGGAAAAACGAAAGCCGGTCGGTCGCCTGCCAGGACGCACGCGCGTTGAGCACGCCGTAGCCCGGCAGCGGCGCCTGCAGGTTCGCCTCGTCGCCACGCAGGTACTGGCTGGAGACGAGAACCGCGTCGAGGCCGACATGGACGCCCCAGGGCAGGCTGTAGCCGATCCCGAGCCTGGCCGTGTGCAGCGGCACTTCCGGCAGCCGGTCGCCCGGATGGACATAGATGAATCCGTTGTCGTCGGAGGCGGGGTTGCTGTCGCTGAAGACCGTCAGGTTCGAGCGGAAGGTCGCCCGCACGAAGCCGTAATTGGCGTGGAAGTCGACCTGCCGCCACTTGCCGTCGAGCGTGGCCTCGGCGCCGAGCCGCTGCGTCGTGCCCGCGTTCTGGAAGAACCCCGATCCGACGAGCGGCCCAGCGGCGACGAAGATGATGTCGTTCTGGTTCCGCGTGCCGTAGACGTCCGCCGACCAGTCCAGCGTCAGGTCGCCGCCGGCGGGCGCGTGCCCGCGGGCGCCCAACTCGACCGTCCGCGCCACCACCTGGTCGAGGTTGGGATCGGAGACGAAGCCCAGTGGGAACCGGCAGGGCTGGTTCGGATCCGAGCACCCCAGCTCCGCGGCCGTCGGGATGCGGTTCGCCTCGCTGTAGCTGGCGTAGAGATTGACGTCCGGATCGGCCTGCCAGGTCAGGCCGGCCGACGGATTGAACCGGCCGTAATAATGGTTGCCGTTCAGCTCGTCGCCGAAGCGGTCGGACAGCCTGACCTCCGCGAAGTTGAACCGCCCCGCGACGGTCAGGCTGAGCGCGTCTGTCAGCGAGAGCGTGTCGGTGTAGAAGGCCCCGTAGTAGCGGTTCACCGCGTCGAGCCGGATATTGTAGTCGTCGCCCCCGATCTGCACGCCTTCCGACGCGCTCGTCGTTCCCGGCGGGTTGAGGTAGACGAGGTCGCCCAGCCAGTTGACCTCGCGGAAATGGGTGCTGCCCTGGTCGAAGCTGATGCCGAGATTGGCGGTGTTCTTCAGGTCGCCGACCGGCATGTCGAGCGTTGCCTGGACCGCGCCGCCGAGCCCGAGCGTCTGGGTGGTCGTGACCGGAACGTCGCCCTGGAACGGCAGGTTCTGCGGCAGGGGGGCGCCGCCCAGCGTCGTCAGCGGGCCGGAATCGTCGCAGAGCGTGTTGCCGCAGGGCGTGAAGCCCGAGGCCGCGCCGTTGAAGTTCCGAAGATTGGCGTAGCGGAGATAGGCCGTGCCCTGGATCGACAGCGTATCGGTGATTGCGTCCGTGCCGCGCAGCGCGAGGAAGACCAACCGGTTCCGTTCTGTATCCGGGACCGCGAAGGCGGCGGTGCGGTCGTCCTCCGCCGGATCGGCGCCGTTGCCGTTGAGGTTGCTGAGGGCGAGCGTCAGGCTGGCGCCGAGCGTGAACCCGTCGCCACGGAACGCGTAATCGCCGAAGCCCTGCACCACGTCCTGTGGCGAGAGCTGGCGCCAGCCGTCCTCGTGCGACGCCATCGCGCCGAGATAGATCGCGCCCTCGCCCAGGTCGAGCCCGGTCTGCGCGATCGCGCGCACGCGGCCGAACGACCCGCCGGCGATCTCGGCGATTGTGCCCTTGTCGTCGTAGCCGTTCTTCATCTCCAGCGTGACCGCGCCGCCCAGCGCGTTCAGCCCGAACACCGGGTTCGATCCCGGCAGCTCCTGCAACGTCTTGATCGCGAAGACCGGGATCAAATCCCAGAGCACGACGTCGCCGAACGCCTCGTTGATGCGGACGCCGTTCTGGTAGATCGCCAGCCCCTGAGGGGTTCCCAGAACCGGCGAGGCGGTGAAGCCGCGCTCGACCAGGTCCTCCTGGAACGGATTGCCTTCTGTGTCGGTGAGCGTGACGCTGGCGAGATGCCGGTCCATGACGTCGGTCACGGTCTCGGCATGGTCCTCGCCGATCGTGTCGGCGGTCAGCGTCTGGACGTTGCTGGGAACCTGCTCGATCGGAATGCCGGTCCCGAGAACCGGCGTCACACCGACGACGACCACCGTCTCGAGCGCGTCGGCCTCGGGCGCCGCCGCAGGCTCCGATCGGGCCGCGGTGATGCCATGCCCCAGCGCGCAGGCAAGCGCGGTTACGAGCAGCCAGGGCAGCCCAATCCTTCGCATCTTTCACCCCATGGCGCGATTTCGTCTGCACTTCAGGCGCGAGGCGAGGACAGCCGGCAGTGAAACGCGGCCCTTCGGCCACGGCCTCGCCACTCTAGTAATATTACTGAAATAGTCCTGGCTGAGCTTGGCCCCCGAGCGGCGAGCGAGATGCCATACGGTTCGGGATGCGCCAAGTTAATCTTTTTAAGCGCGACCGGGAGTTATTCCCGATTTTGCGGCAACTCGCGGTTCCTGCCGCGACAGCCGGTCATCCGGTGGACGGGACTGTGCCGGCCGCGATAGGATCGCCCGTTACTTCATCTCTCGGGCAAGTCGATGCCACTGGCGCTTCGGTTGATCTTTCTGGTGGCGGGGGCCCTGCTGTTCAGCCTGTTGGCCGGCGGCGTGCTGATCTTCGTCGGCGCTGCCGAATGGGTGCAGGCCGAGGTCGACAATTCGTCCCAGGTGGCTCACGAACTGGTCGACCAGCGTCTCGCCGAAGCCGCCGAAGAGGGGGAGTCGCCCGAGCGGCTGACCGAGTTGCTCGCATCTCTGGAGACGGACTACCGCCTCCATGCGGTCTACGAGACGGAGGGCCAGGCGCCGCCGGAGACCCGGGCCGCGCCGGCCCCACGGTCCCGCCTGTCGCTTCTGCTCGGTGTCCATCCGACGGTCCAGGCGATCCCCGTGGCGGTCGCCGGCCTGCCGCCCGGAAGGATCGTCCTGACGATCGACCCCGAGCCCGAGGTGGCACGGGTCTGGCGCGCCGTGGAGCTGAGCCTCGCCGCGATCACGCTCATTTCGACGGCGACCCTCATCCTCGTGGCGATCGGCCTTACCCGAAGCCTGCGGCCGTTGCGCCAGCTGACCGAGGCGCTGTCGCGCGTCGGGACCGGCGATTATTCGCCGCGCATCGACACGGCCGGACCCCGCGAGATCGCGCTGCTCGGCCGCCAGTTCAACCTGATGGCGGACCAGCTCCGGCATATGCGGACCCGCACGCGGGCGCTCGATGCCGAGATGGCGGCGGTGCGGGAGCGCGAGCGGCGGGAGATCGCACGCGACCTGCACGACGAGCTGGGTCCCTGCCTGCTGGCCGCCAATCTCGATGTGGCGGCGGTGGACCGGCTCAATCGCGGCGGCGATCGGCGTGCCGTCGCGGATTGCGCCGCCGGGCTCGCGACCGCGCTCGCGCGGATGCAGGATCTGGTGCGGCGGATGATCGATCGGCTGCACCTCGATCCCGCCGATACGGTGGACCTCCCCGCCTCGATCGGGGATCTCGTGACCTTCTGGCAGGAGCGCTGCCCGGAGATCGAGTGGCGGACCGACCTGCATGCGGCCGGTGAGGATATGCCGGACGTTGCTGCCCTGGCGCTGCTCAGGGTCGCCCAGGAGGCGCTCGCCAACGCCGTCCGACACAGCGGCGCCGCTCACATCGCTGTCGCCTTCGCGGCCGAGGAGGCTGGCTTCGTGCTCACGGTGATGGATGACGGCGCCGGCATGGCGCCCGACACGCGCGACGGCGTCGGCATCGCCGGAATGCGCGAGCGGATCGTGACGCTCGGCGGCCGGCTGGAGGTTCGGAGCGGGCCCGGCCGGGGCACGACCATCGTCGCCTCGCTGCCGCGGTTCGAGCATCGCCTGGCAGGTCCGGAACCGCTGGAAGTCACCGCATGACGATCCTGATCGTCGACGATCACCCTTTGCTGCGGGCGGGGCTCGTGCGGCTCCTCGCCATCGAGTTCGCGGCCGCCGTCGCGGAGGCCGCCAATGCCGCCGAGGGGCTGCGCCTGTTCCGGGCGCTGGCGCCAGAGATCACCGTGCTGGACCTCAACCTGCCGGGCGAGGGCGGGCTGTCGCTGCTGCAGACCATGCGGGCCGACGATCCGCATGCCAGGGTGATCGTGCTCAGCATGCGGAGCGACGCCTGGTCGGCGGAGGCGGCGCTCCGCCTCGGCGCGGTTGGCTATCTCAGCAAGAGCGCGCCGCCCGAGCTCATCCTCGAGGCGGTGCGGCGGGCGCGCGCCGGCCAGAATTTCGTGGATCCGGCGGTCGTCGAGGTGGTGACGCGCGGCCAGTCCGCGGAAGCCGCCCCGAACCTGAGCGTCCAGGATCTGGACCTGTTGCGCCTGCTGCTCGACGGCCAGCGCCCCGAGCAGATCGCCCGCTCCCTCGGCATTACCGAGAAGACCGTGGCCAACCGGAAATCCATGCTGCGCAGCAAGCTCGGCGCAACGAGCGACCTCGAGCTCCTGAAGACGGCGGAGGCGGCGGGGTTCGTCGGCGGTTAAGGCGCCGTCGGCTCGGTCGGCGGAGCAACCTTCCGCACCTGCAGCACCGCCACGTCGTCGGCGTAGACGCGCTGCCAGTCGGGCGAGGCGTCGAGCACCGCGACGACGGCGCTGTGCGGCGGGAATAGGGTCCAGGCGATCTTGTAGCGGCCGAGAATGTCCTGCAGCGCCGCGCTGTCGCCGTTCGCGGCCTGGCTGTAGCGTTCGAGGAACGCGGGCGGGAAGATCTCGGTGCGGCCGTCGATGAACGGCTTGACGCCGCGATGGATCAGATAGCCGCCGAAATCGTACTGGTTGAAGACGGGCTGCGCGCGCAGCGCCTCGGACAAATGATCGAAGGCGGCCTCGGGCGTCACCGAGTCCGGGCCGCGCTCGACCGGATTGAGCCACAGCAGCGCCAGGAAGCCGAGGAAGGTTGGCGTCCAGATCGCCAGCTCGAAGGGCAGGGTCGCCCGTCCGCTCTGACCGGGCCCGCGGAACGGCCGGGCGCGGAGATGGCGCCCCAGCGGCTCGGCGATCAGCAGCGTCCCCACGATCCCGACCAGCACTTCGTTGCGGATGTGCTGGAACGCCGCCCAGACCAGCCCGGCCAGCAGCACGGCGCGGAACCATGGCATCCGGAAGCCGCGCCCGAATCCGAACAGCAGCGCCGCGAGCACCATGACCTCCAGCGGGTCGAGATTCTGGAAATTGGGGCTCCGCCACTCGGTTACGATCGCGAACATGCTGCTCATCCCGAGGAAGCGGAACGGCAGCAGGAATCCCTCCGGGAAGGTCGGCGTGACCATGGCGGCCAGCGTCGCAGCCGCGGCAAAGATTCCCCAGCGCCGCGCCGCGTCGCGCCAGGCGGCGCCGGCCTCCAGCACCGCCTCTGCGCCGAGCAGCCAGGCCAGCGCGACGCCCACCATGAAACCGCCGTGGAGATTGGCCCAGAGCGTCATCAGCGGCACCAGCCGCAGCCGCGGCGCGCGACCCTCGGCGCGCGCGATCACCAGGCCGGCCGCCCAGATCTCCACCAGCGGCAGGGCCAGGATATGCGGCCGCGCCAGCAGCACGAGGATGACGCTCAGTCCGGCCAGCGCGACCAGCGCCGTCGCGGCAAGCGGTCCCAGAAACCGGCCGAGGTGATGCGCCAGCAGGCCCAGCGTCGCCGCCGCGGCCAGACCCGTGAGCGCCACCACGCCGGACCACCCGGCGAGCCGATCGGCCGCCGCCATGATGATCTCGGCGAGATATTCGTGCGGAACCCACGGCGCTCCGGCCGCCGTGTAGGAGAGGAAGTCCAGCCGCGGCAGGGCATGGTTCGCCAGGATCCACTGCCCGACCGCAAGGTGCCAGTACGTATCGCCGTCGCGCAGCACGAGCCCGCGCGCGTCGGTCACCACGACGCCGAAGACGGCAAGGAACACCAGCACCGGCAGCAGTGACCGGCGGAGCAGCTCGCTGAGGCTCATCCCGCGAAGGTTCCCGGCGCCAGCGTTCCCCCTCCCCTTGCGGGAGGGGGAAAGGGGGAGGGGTGCCGCCGCGCCGGCGTACGGTGGCTCTCTCTCGCGACAGCGCTATGGCATGCACAGATCCAAGCGGGCATCGCGACTGCGGCAGCACCCCCACCCCGGCCCTCCCCCGCTGTCGCGGGAGAGGGAGGATGGAAGCCCTCTCCCGCTCGCGGGGGAGGGTTGGGTGGGGGTCGTGCCGCCGCGCCGTCGTCGCCACCGCGCCATCGACACGGGCATGTCGAGATGTGCGCATGCCGTAGCGCCCGAGCGGGGGAGGGACAGCGAGGGGGCACGTCCGACCGCCCTTCCCCGTTCATCCGCGGTCCCGACGGTCCGTCATGCGATCCTCCGTGCGGGCATGCCAACTCCGCCGGGTTCCTCTGTTGCAGAGGCGTCCGCTTGTCAATGCTCCGCTCGCGGCGCCGGCCAACCGTCGCGTCACCTGCCGAATCGGTTCGATAGCCTCGACATGGGCAGCGGACGTGATACACAGGATGAAGCTGCCGACCGGCCCGATTCTCGCGGTCATCTCTGGTCGGGCCGGGCCTGACGAGTTCATCGGATGCCTGATACTCAACCTGCACGACAAACGCCCCTCTCCCGGCTCCTCGAGCTCTGGCTGATCGATGGTGCGGCGGCCGACCGTCTGTCGTTGGTCAGGCCGGTCGTGTCGCCCCAGCTCAAGGGCATAGAAGCCGAGTTCGACGAGGTGTTGCTCGCCGATCCGACGAGCGACCGCATCCTGGACGACGTCTCGGCCCGCCATCAGGAGGCGGAGATGCTGGCCAAGTTCTGGCACGGCATCTTCCGCAACGAGTTCGACGCCGCGGCGGCCGAGCGCGCCAGCGAGCTGGGCCGCCACCTCGCCGACCAGGGTCTGCACGGAAGGGCGCTCCTCGCGGCCGCCCAGCGCGTGCTGAGCCGGGCCTATGCCGCCGTGATGGCCGCCGAAGCCAAGGAGCCGCTCCGGGCGATCGACGCCGTCACGCGCCTCGTGCTGCTGGCCGCGGACATCGCCGTCGATGCGGTCCAGGTCCGGCTGGCCGAGCGGCTCTCCGGCTCGCCCGAGGCGAACGCGGCCGAGGAACTTCAGGAACAGATCCAGGCTCTCGAGGAGATGGCCCGCGTCGACGGGCTGACGCGGCTCTTCAACCGCCGCCATTTCGACAAGGCGCTGGAGTCGGAGATCGCGCGCTCGGAGCGGCATGGCCTGCCGCTCTGCCTGATCATGGCCGACGTCGATCACTTCAAGCGGATCAACGACACCTACGGCCACGCCGTCGGCGACGAGGTGCTCTGCCACGTCGCCGAGGTGCTGCAGTCCGGAGCGCGCCGCAGCGACCTCATCGCGCGCTATGGCGGCGAGGAGTTTGCCGTGATCCTGACCTCCACGCCCGGCGACCATGCCGAGTTCGTGGCGGACCGCATCAGATCCGCGCTGGAGCAGCGGCCGGTCGCGTTTGCCGACGGGCATACGCTGCGCGTCACGATCAGCGCCGGCTACGGCGTGCTGCAGGCAGGCGATACCTCGAAATCGCTGATCGAGCGCGCCGACGCCGCCCTCTACCGGGCCAAGGAGGCCGGGCGGAACCGCGTCGCGGGCTGAGCGGGCGCGCATGGATGCCGTCCTGCCGTTGAAGCTGTACGGCGACTGGAACGATCACGATCTCACCCGCGCCCGGATCCTCTGCTTTTCGCTGCGACGCTTCTGGGCGGGCGAAGCGCCGCTTTGCCTTCATGTGATCGCCCGCGACGCCGAGCGCGGGACGGTCGAGCAGGGCCTGGCCGAGTTCGCCGGCGGCCGGCTGGCGATCGAGGTCGTTGCCGAGACCGCGCTGGTGCCCACGCTCGCCGAGGTGCCGGGAGCGTCAGGCTGGTACCGGCAGCAGGTCATCAAGCTCGCCGCGCACCGGCTCGTCGCCGGCTGGGCCTATCTCACGCTGGATGCCGATGTCGTCTGCATCCGGCGCATCGACGAGTCGACCCTGCTTCCGGACGGCCGCATCCTGACCGATTGGGAGAGACGGGTGCTGCACGCCGATTGGTGGGAGGCGTCGGCTTCCCTCCTCGGCGTCCTGCCCGGACTCGACGGCGTCGGGCTGAAGCCGACGCCCGCCATCCTGTCGACGGCGATCTGCCAGCGGCTCGAATCCTGGCTGGACGGCATCGGCGGCTGGGCCGGCCTCCTCGTCCGCACCGGATGGACGGAATACACGCTCTACAACCTCTTCGCCGATCGCCACGGGCTCACGGCTGTCTTCCATGCCGGCGAGACGGACGAGCGCCGCGGATTGCTGCGGGCGCACTATTCCTTCTCCTCGCGCGCAGAATTCGAGCAGTGGAAGCCGGAAAGGGCCATGGCTCCGGACGGGCGCGGCTGCTTCATTGTCTGCAACAGCTCCGCGCGCGTCGATCCGGCCGAGATCTGGGCCCGGCTGGGACCCTGCTTCGGCGACGAGGTCTCGTTCCCGGCGCTCGACGGAAGGCGATTTCTCGAAGGCGAGG